>JAISRY010000217.1 GCA_031273385.1 Tannerellaceae bacterium
GCACGCCTTGTCTGAACGGCGAAGTAGTTTTGTGCAAAGGCTATCTGCTCTTTTTTACTGTCGCCATTTTGAGCAATCAGGTAACAGGCGTAGCGGGTAAGAAGAATGTCATCTACCTCATGTACAGCACCTTTTCCCGCCTTGATCACCTTCCTGACGTCAGGAAAGTGATCGGGTATTTCTTGTCCTGCATTTTTACACGATTCTTTTGCTTTATCTATTTTGGTTTTACACTATTGTGTACGGGCGGCTACACAATTGTGTACCATCTTGCCGGCGTCGGCAAAATGGTATGTCGTTCGCTTGCCGGCGGGCTACTGTGGGAGGATATTGAGGTTCAGGATGAGCTGGAGGGCGTATAGGGTGGCGCTGCCGTAGTGGGTTTGGCCGGGGACGGGGATGAGGGTGACGTCGCAGCCTCTTTCGCGGAAAGAGTTGAGGGCGTTCTGGGCGCAGTAAAAGGGCGCCAGTTCGTCGCTCGTTCCGTGTACCAGGACGATGGGGGCGCGGGGCGTCCAGTCGATCAGGCTGTTGCGGACGAGGGATTCGTTTAGTTTGCGGAACTCGGAGTTTGTCGTTTCGGCAGGGGCGAAAAAGTCGGCGTGGAGGTAGCGGTTGATGGCGCCCATGCCTATCCTATCGTCGATTTCGTCCGTCGTATAGTTTTTGCTGATGATCCATTCGTTGTAGTTTGAGAGCAATGCTCCCGTAAATACGTTGTTGTAATCCAGGTGCAGGTTGTCGCCGTAATCCAGTCCGATGGGGATCATCGCCAGCATACTTGGGCGTGTCATTTCGCCTGTCGCCCGCAATTCGTCGACGATGGCGGTCAGGTCGTACGGCCCTCCTCCGGCGATGACTTTTACGATATGGACGTCATCTGGGTATTCCTCTTCCGCCATTTGCTGGACGGCCAATGCCGCCGCGCCGCCCTGGGAATATCCGGCGATATAGATCTCCTCTTTCAGCGGGTATGCCTTTGTTTCGAAGTATTCCCTTGCGGCAAACAGGAAGTCGATCGAAGCGCGGGCGGTGCTTTTTGCGTGCAGGTAGGGATGCGGCAGCTCCCTTGACACGCCGAAGCCGAGGTAATCGGGCGTCATTACGACATACCCGAATAGGGCGGCTGCCGACTCCATGATGCACATCGTTTCGGAGGGAGCCTCACGGTTGGCGGCAATCGTATAATGTTCGGCCAGGAGAACGTCTGCGGCGGCGACTGGCTGCGCTTCACGGTTGGCGTCCGGCAGCGGATAGGCGACGATTCCCGAAGCGACGACCGGCTGACCGGTGGGATCCACCGTGGTGTAATGGAGGATATCGACGCGGATATCGGCGCCGTTTTCAGGAAAGGTGACGGGATAGGACGTGCCGACGGTTTTTGCGGCAAATTCTTCCGCCGTATACTGTGCCGAGTCGCTGACGGAGATAAAATAGGTAAAGGGGGATTCGGGGATAGGGGGCGTTTCGCCGCCATCGGAACATCCCGCCAATAGCCATAAGAGCGAGGCGGAGAGGAGCGCTTTTCCTGTGTTGTAGTAGCCGGTACGTTTCATAAATAGCTTGTTATTGCAGTGGATACAGGCTACAAACGTAGGGATAAATTTCCGGTTTACAATAAAAAGCCCTATATTTCGTTCCTATTTACGATAAGGAGATAGTAGCATGCGAATTGTTTATACAGTATTGATAGGCCTTTTCGGTTTTATAACTACGCTGTGGGCTGACGGCAACCGTTACGCCTCCAGCTCTGTTTTTGCCTCGGGCAAATGGATGAAGATCAGGGTTGATACGACGGGGATATACAAACTGACGGCTGCCGAATTGCAAAAGATGGGATTCTCCGATATCGCCAAAGTCTCCATACACGGCTATGGCGGCTGGCCGTTGGACGAGGATTTCAGGAAGCCCTATATCGACGATGCGCCGCCGGTAGCCATCCGGAAAACGGGCGACTACCTGCTCTTCTATGCCAAAGGCCCCGTCAAGTGGGAATACGATAAACAAAGCAATACGTTCGTACACACCAATAACCCCTATTCCACAGCAGGGTATTATTTCATCACCGACTCTTCGGAGGCCAGGGAGATGGAGACGGAGCCCTCCGTCGGCGGGGCGTCGCTGACCGTTTCTACCTTTGACGACTACTGGCTGTATGAAAGGGAGGAGGAATCCGTCAACCACTCGGGGCGCGAATTTTTCGGCGACTTCTTTAACGGCAACTCACCCAGGACATACTATCCCGTCATTCCCGGCATCACCGGCGACGACGGGAAAGTCTCCATGCGCTTTATCGCCCGCCCTAAAACGGCGACGGGAAGAGCCTTGCTCAGCATGAACGACCGTCCGCTGCTCGACCTCTCTTTCAGCGTGGTGAGCGACTCCTACGAAAAGGCGCGCCAGGCGTTCGGGACGGCAAACTGGACGGGGGAAAAAAGCGGGGAGATCAGGATCAACGTCGTCTATAACAATGCCGGGGACGAAAACGTCCGCCTGGACTATATCCGTTTGCAGATGAAACGCACACTCCGCCTTTACGGTGACTATACCTTTTTCCGCAGCCTCTCTTCCGTTGGCAATGTATCCCGTTTTATTCTGCAGGGCGCGGATGACCGTACGGAGGTATACGACGTGACGGACGGCGTGAACCCCAAGCGTATGGAGACGCAGTTGAGCGGCTCGGAGCTGTCGTTCACCGTTCCGGCGGGAGAGCTGCGCGAGTTCGTAGCGGTCAATACCGCCCGTAGCCTGTCGAGCGTCAGGGAGGTGAAAGAGGTTAAAAACCAGAACCTGCACGCCCTCCCCCAGACCGATATGGTTATCATCTCGTCTCCAGCCCTCAGCCCTCAGGCGGAACGGCTGGCGGAAGCGCACAGGAGGCGGGACGGCCTCAGCGTGGAGGTGGTGAACCCGCAGGATATTTACAATGAGTTTTCAAGCGGCGCACCCGATGCGACGGCCTACCGGCGTTTTATGAAGATGCTGTATGACCGGGGGCTTACGGACGGCTCCCTCCCCCGCTATCTGCTGCTGTTCGGCGACGGGGCGTACGACAACCGCGGCGTTTCCCCGGCATGGAGGAACATCGACATGTCGGGTATCTTGCTGACCTACCAGTCGGAAAATTCGCTGAATTACGACTCCTACGTGACCGACGACTATTTCGGCGCATTGCAGGACGTCCCCTTTGAAGCTTCCGCCAAACTGCAAATCGGCATCGGGCGTTTCCCCGTCCGTACCATCGACGAGGCGCAAACGACGGTCGATAAGGTACTAAACTATATGGACAATACGCTGGCGGGAGCATGGAAAAACAAGATCGCCTTTGTCGCCGACGACGGCAATTCGGGCGACGGCTTTACGATCAGGCACATGGACCAGGCCAACCGGATCGTCGATTCTATCCGGGAAAGCCACCCCGACTACCTAGTCAATAAGCTCTTCTTCGACACCTACAAAAAGAATACCAGCGGAGGAGGCGGCAGCTATCCGGACGTTAAAAGGGATATTCAACGGCAGCTTCGCGAGGGGCTTTTCATGATCAACTATATCGGCCATGGAGGGATGGAGGCATGGAGCGACGAAAAGGTGCTGACACAGGTAGAGATCGCCGGCTTCTCCTACAAATACCTGCCCCTATGGATCACCGCTACATGCGACTTTACCCGCTTCGACTATACCTCGACGACGGCGGGAGAAGAGGTGTTCTTGAAAAAGAGCGGGGGGATCGCCCTCTTTACCACCACACGGGTAGTGGATTCCTACCGGAATTTCGACCTGAACCGGGAACTCTTTAACCACCTCTTTGAAAAGGATAGAAACGGGCTTCACCTGGCGTTGGGCGATATCATGAAGAATACCAAAAACGGGCTGACGGACAACAACAAACTGAACTTCATACTGATCGGCGACCCTGCTTTGAAGCTGGCCTATCCCGGATACGGTATGCGGATCACCGCCATCAACGGACAGCCCGCTTCCGAAGAGGCCGTGACGTTCAAGGCGCAGGAGAGGATCACCATACGCGGCGAAGTCCTCCAGCCTGACAACAGCAAAGCCTCCGGCTTTTCCGGCGCTTTACACGTCACGGTACAGGACAGCAAACAGACCGTCGAGACGTTGAACAACAACCGTACAGGCGTCACGCTCACCTATACCGACTATCCCAATACCCTCTTTACGGGGAACGATATCGTGAGCGACGGGGCGTTTGAGTTTTCGTTCTATGTCCCCAAAGATATCTCCTACTCCAACGACTTCGGGCTGATGAACCTCTATGCGGCCGATCCTGCGTCGGGGCATGAGGCGCAGGGCGCTTACCGGAACTTCCGCGTGGGCGGTTCGGCGGCCAATCCCGAAGCGGACGCCGAGGGGCCTGAAATCCGGCAGCTGTACCTGAACGATACGACCTTTGTCGATGGGGGGAGGGTCAATCCGACGCCGTTCTTTGTCGCCCGCCTATGGGATAAGACAGGGGTGAATATCACCGGCAACAGTATCGGGCACGATATTGTGCTGACCATCGACAACCAGCCGTCGCTCCGCTATACGCTCAATACCTACTACCAGTCGATCCCCGGCTCCGGTGGCGAGGGGCTTGTCCGCTTCCTCCTGCCGGCCTTGCTTGCGGGCAGCCATACGGCGGAATTTAAGGCCTGGGATATCCTGAACAACCCGACCCGCCATACGTTCGCTTTCGAAGTCGAAGAGGGGCTGAAGCCCGCTATCGCCGAGATCATAGCCTCGCCCGTCCCGGCGCGTGAGAACGTACAGTTCAGGATCTATCATAACCGTCCGGAATCCGACCTGACGGTAGGCGTAAGAGTGTATGATTTGACGGGGAGGGAGGTATGGAGTTCGGAGGAAAGCGGTTCGTCGGACTTCTCGGCGCCCTATACGGTGAACTGGGATCTGAAAAGTTCGGGGGGCGCCCGGCTACGGCCGGGGGTCTATGTCTATAGGGCGGTCATCAGTACCCGCCATTCGAAAGAGGCTTCCGGGTCGAGGAAATTAATCATCCTTGCACAATAAAAGGGGGGTATCGTAGTTTATAGTGATAACCATTTGCAATACAATATATAATGACAAAAATAACAAGAATAGGGCTGCTCCTGGCAGCCAATATACTCATCACGAGCCTTGCCTTTCTATGGGGGCAAAGCGGCGGGGATAATATAAAAGAGGAGTTCGCCCCCATCAGTACGGCAGTCCCCTCCCTCTCTATCGCTCCCGACGCACGGGGCGGCGCGATGGGCGACAACGGCGTCTCCACCGAATCGGATATGGCTTCGCAATACTGGAATCCGGCGAAATATGCGTTCAACTACAGCAGGGCGGGCGTCGGGCTGTCCTATACGCCGTGGTTGCGCAAGTTGGTCAACGACGTGGCATTGGCTTACCTGGCCGGCTTCTACAAGATAGGGCAGAACGATAACCAGGCGATCGGCGCGTCGTTGCGCTACTTCACGCTGGGTGAAATACCGTTATACTACCAGAACGAAGATGTCCCGTACAACAGGCTGAACCCCTACGAGATGGCGGTTGACGTCAGTTATAGCCGCAAACTGTCGGAATCCTACTCCATGGCGGTGGCGCTCCGGTATATCCGCTCCGATATGAGCGACCAGGAGGGCGATATGACGCCGGGCAACTCCTTTGCCGCGGACATAGCGGGGTACATGGAGAAATATGTCATGCTCGGAAGCAGCGAGTGCCTCTGGTCGTTCGGCTACAACGTATCCAATATCGGCACGAAGATCACCTACGACGGTGGGCAGACCAACCAGTTTATCCCTACCACATTGCGGATAGGCACCGGGCTGCTCTATCCGGTGGACGAATATAACCGCCTGGGCTTCTATGTGGATCTAAGCAAGTACTTAGTCCCTACCCCACCGGTAAGCACAGGCTCTTCCGAAGAGGAGGTCGCCGAATATAACCGGAAAAGGGACGAATACAACTCGATGCCCTTTATGACCGGTATCTTCAAGTCGTTCAGCGATGCGCCGGGCGGGTTCGCCGAAGAGTTGAAAGAGGTCATGGTCTCGCTGGGGGCGGAGTATAGCTACAACAACCAGTTCTTCCTGCGCGGAGGGTATTACTACGAAAACCCCTACAAGGGCAACCGGCAGTACTTCTCCCTGGGCGCCGGTTTCCGGATGAGCGTCCTCCAGTTGGATGCCGCCTACCTGATCAGTACCGTACCCAGCAACCCGTTAGACCAGACGCTCCGCTTCTCCCTCTCTTTCGATATGGACGGCATTAAGAATCTTTTTCAATAAACGTTTCCTATGAAAATCAGAACAGGCTTCGGCTATGACGTACATGCGCTCGCTACGGGGCGCGACCTGTGGCTGGGCGGGATAAAGATTCAGCACCCTACCGGTTTGCAGGGGCACAGCGACGCCGACGTATTGATCCATGCCATTTGCGACGCCCTTCTGGGCGCTGCCGGTATGCGCGACATCGGCTACCACTTCCCCGATACGGCAGGCGAATACAAAGATATCGACAGCAAAGAATTGCTTCGCCGGACGATGGCGCTGCTCCGTGGCGCCGGCTACGAACTGGGGAACGTCGACGCCACCGTAGCGGCGGAATACCCGAAGCTCAACCCCTATATCCCCGCGATGAGGGAGACGCTCGCCGGCGTCATGCAAGTCGCGGTAGCGGATATCTCCATTAAAGCGACGACGACCGAGAAACTGGGCTTTACCGGCAGGCAGGAGGGTATCGCCGCCTACGCCAGCGTCTTAATTTTGTCGGAAAACGGATGATTTCATGTTTTTTATGATTTATATTTGTCCGCAAAGAGCAAAAGTATAGGATAATTACTATATTTGTTTCTGTAAAGCATGTAGAGTTATGAAAAGGGAGTTTGTTCTGGTACGGGTTTATCGCTTCTATCGCGACGGGTTTCGCGAGATGAAGCTGGGGAAAACGCTTTGGGCTATTATTCTGATCAAACTGTTCATCATGTTCTTTATTTTAAAACTGTTCTTCTTTCCCAGTTTTCTGGGGAAGTTTAAAAGCGCGCCGGAGAAGCAGGAATATGTTTCCGGCGAGTTGATTGATCGTGCTATTATTCCTTAAATTATATAATTATGATCGAAAGTATTGACACTTCTTTGGTTGACTGGTCGAGAGCGCAATTTGCTCTGACGGCGATTTATCATTGGCTCTTCGTCCCTCTCACATTAGGGCTTGGTATTATTCAAGCTATTATGGAGACCATTTACTACAAGACGGGAAAAGAGTTCTGGAAAACGACCGCCCAGTTCTGGATGAAACTCTTTGGAATCAATTTTGCGATTGGCGTAGCTACCGGATTGATCCTTGAGTTTGAGTTTGGCACCAACTGGTCGAATTACAGTTGGTTTGTAGGCGACATCTTCGGTGCGCCATTGGCGATAGAGGGCGTTCTGGCGTTCTTTATGGAGGCGACCTTTATTGCGGTCATGTTCTTTGGATGGAACAAGGTCAGCAAAGGCTTTCACCTCGCTTCGACATGGCTTACGATTCTTGGGGCGACCATTTCCGCCCTCTGGATCCTGATTGCGAACGCATGGATGCAGTATCCTGCCGGTATGCAGTTCAATCCCGATACGGTACGCAACGAGATGTTCGATTTCTGGGCTGTCGCCCTCTCTCCGGTGGCGATCAATAAGTTCTTCCATACGGTGCTTTCCGGATGGATCGTGGGCAGTATGTTTGTCATCGGGATAAGCAGCTGGTATCTGCTGAGGAAGAGGGAAACGAAGCTGGCGCTGTCGAGCATCAAGGTGGCGGCGGCTTTCGGGCTGGTGGCCGCGTTGCTGTCTTTATGGACGGGCGATGGATCAGGCTATCAGGTGGCTCAGAAGCAGCCGATGAAGCTGGCCGCCATGGAGGGGCTCTATGAGGGAGGAAACGGCGTAGGGCTGGTAGGCATAGGGCTGTTGAATCCTGAGAAGAAAAGCTATGACGACAAGGTCGACCCGTTCCTTTTCAAGCTGGAGATACCCAAAACGCTCTCTTTCCTGGCCGAACGTGACTTCAACGCCTACGTCCCCGGTATTACGAACCTGATCGAGGGAGGCTACCGGACTGCGGACGGCACAATAGCCCTCTCTGCAGCGGAGAAGATCGCAAAAGGAAAACTGGCTATCCAGGCGCTTGCCGACTACCGCAAAGCCAAAAAAGCCGGCGACGAAGCCGGGGCGAAAGCCTATCGCGCAACATTGGACGAGAACTTCGCCTATTTCGGGTACGGGTATATCAAGAACCCGGCAGAGTTGATTCCGCCCGTTGGGCTGACCTATTACTCTTTCCGCGTAATGGTGATATTGGGAGGATTCTTTATTTTGCTCTTTATCCTCATCTGCCTGCAATCCTATAAAGATAAGTTCGAGGATAAACGCTGGCTGCAATGGGTCTGCCTGTGGTCTATCCCATTGGCCTATATTGCGGGGCAAGCGGGGTGGATCGTGGCCGAAGTAGGCCGTCAGCCCTGGGCTATCCAGGATATTCTCCCGACCTCCGCCGCTATCTCGAAGTTGGATACCTCATCCGTACAGGTGACGTTCTTCCTATTCCTCGCCCTGTTCACCATACTGCTTATCGCAGAAATTGGGATTATGGTAAAAGCCATCAAAAAGGGAGCTAACGTATCCGAACAATAACATTTAAAACATTATGATCATGGACAGTACATATATACTATTGCAACAATATTGGTGGTTGATCGTTTCGTTGCTTGGCGCTCTTTTGGTTTTTCTGCTGTTTGTACAGGGAGGGCAGTCGTTGCTCTTTCAGGTCGGGAAAACGCCGGTGCAGCAGAAAATGCTGATCAACTCCACCGGTCGCAAGTGGGAATTTACCTTTACTACGCTGGTGACGTTTGGCGGCGCCTTTTTTGCCTCCTTTCCCCTGTTCTATTCGACCAGTTTTGGCGGAGCGTACTGGGTGTGGATATTGATTTTGCTTTGCTTCGTCCTCCAGGCGGTGTCCTACGAGTATCAGGCGAAAAAGAATAACCTGTTGGGGAAGAAGACCTACCAGATATTCCTTCTCCTCAATGGCGTACTGGGGCCGGTGCTTTTGGGTACGGCGGTCGGTACGTTCTTTAACGGGGCGGAGTTTTTTGTGAATAAGGAGCAACTGACGGAGGTCGCCATGCCGGTGATCTCTTCGTGGGCGACACCGTGGCACGGGCTGGAAGCGGCCTTTGTGTTCTGGAACCTCTGCCTTGGCGTTGCCGTCTTCTTTTTATCCCGTGTGCTGGCATTGCTTTATTTTATCAATAATATCAATGACGAAGAGATAAGGGATAGATCCCGCAAACGGTTGCTTCTCGAAGCGATCCTCTTCCTGGTATTCTTCCTTGTTTTCCTGGGTCACCTGCTTATCCAGGCGGGCTTTGCCGTCAATCCGGAAACGAAAGAGGTATTCATGCAACCCCACAAATACCTGATCAACCTGATCGAGATGCCTGTTGTGCTGGCTGTCCTGCTGATCGGCGTCGTCGGTGTGTTGTTCGGTATCGGAAAGACGCTGTTTTCCGCCGGGTGGAAGAAAGGGATCTGGTTTGCGGGGACAGGTACGGTGCTGACCGTCCTTGCGCTGCTGCTTATTGCCGGCTGGAACAATACAGCCTACTATCCCTCGATCGCCGATCTGCAAAGCTCGCTGACGATACAAAACAGTTCGTCCAGCCCGTTTACGCTAAAGGTGATGAGCTATGTCTCTATTTTGGTGCCCTTTGTGCTGGCGTATATCTTCTATACGTGGAGAGCGCTGGATTTGCGCAAGATAGACAGTAAAGAGATGACGGATGAAGAACATACGTATTGATTTCTGATTTTTTTCCCGATCCCCGATGGCCGGAAAGGGGTTGCTCCTGTGTAGGCGGCTCCTTTCCCCTCGGGGTTTTTCATTAGACCCCTCCCCTTTATAATGACGACGAATCACAATCACCTGAAATCAAATAGTCATTGCGAGTACCCAATAAACTGCGTTTATCAAAAAGGGGAAATGACGAGAATTGATTGTTTTTTAGCCGATTGTAAATTCTCGTCATTATAAACGCAGTGAAGCAATCCAGA
>JAISRY010000251.1 GCA_031273385.1 Tannerellaceae bacterium
ACTTGATTGTAATTGTCTGGAAATCACGCTATCGCCGTCATTTCCCTTTTTGATAAACCTGGTTTATTGGGTACTCATAATGACGGGCGCCACTGTCGTTTCCACTTGTTTAATCCTGAAAATTCTATAATCCTGTAAATTCTGATTATCTTTGTGGGCGTATTAAAGAGGTAAAATATGATTTCGGTTGAGGGATTAACGGTTGAGTTTGGGGGATTCACGCTTTTTGATGACTTGTCGTTTGTGGTGAATAAAAGGGATAGGATAGCGCTGGTAGGGAAGAATGGAAGCGGGAAAAGCACCATGCTGAAGATATTTGCCGGCCATCAGTCGCCTACGTCGGGGACGGTGAGTGTTCCGAAAGAGATAAAGATCGGTTATCTGCCGCAGCAGATGCTGATCGTGGACGGACGCACCGTAAAGGAGGAGGCGGAACAGGCCTTTGAGGATATTCATCTCATCGAAAGGGAGATCGAACGGCTGACAAAAGAGCTGGGCGAACGTACCGATTACGAGTCCGACGCCTACCATGCGTTGATCGAACGGCTGACGTACCAGTCGGAGCTTTTCCAGATGATGGGCGGAAACAATTATATGGCGGAGCTGGAGCGGACGCTCACCGGACTGGGCTTCTCGCGCGGGGACTTCGACCGGCCTACCTCCGAGTTTAGCGGCGGCTGGCGTATGCGCATCGAACTGGCGAAGCTGCTGCTTGGCCGTCCCGACGTCCTCCTGCTGGACGAGCCGACCAACCACCTGGACATCGAGTCCATCCAGTGGCTCGAAACGTTTATCGCCACCCGCGCCAATACGGTGATACTGGTCTCACATGACCGGGCGTTTATCGACAATACCACGTTCCGCACCATCGAACTTGAACTGGGCAGGATCTACGATTATAAGGTGGGCTATTCCGACTATGTGGCCTTGCGCAAGGAGCGGCGCGAACAGCAGCTACGCGCCTACGAAAACCAACAAAAGAAGATAGCCGATACCGAAGCCTTTATCGAACGTTTCCGCTACAAGGCGTCAAAGGCCGTACAGGTACAGTCGCGCATCCGGCAGCTGGAGAAAGTCGACCGCATCGAAGTGGACGATACCGACAACGCCTCGTTGAACCTGAAGTTCCCCCCCGCTCCCCGTTCGGGCTCCTATCCGGTGATTGCGGAAAACGTGGCCAAAAGATACGGCGACCACCTGGTGTTTGAACAGGTCACGTGTACCATCAGCCGGGGAGATAAGGTGGCCTTTGTCGGGAAGAACGGCGAGGGGAAATCGACGCTCCTGAAATGCATCATGGGGGAGATCGACTTTGAGGGCAAACTCCAGATAGGGCATCAGGTGAAGATCGGCTATTTTGCGCAGAACCAGGCGGAGCTGCTGGACGAGAACCTGACCGTCTTCGATACCGTCGACTATGTGGCCGAAGGGAATATACGGACAAAGATACATGACATACTGGGCGCCTTTATGTTTGGCGGAGAGGCGTCGGAGAAGAGGGTGCGCGTCCTTTCGGGCGGCGAACGAAGCCGGTTGGCTATGATCCGCCTGCTGCTCGACCCCGTCAACCTGCTCATCCTCGACGAGCCGACCAACCACCTGGATATGCGTTCGAAAGATGTCCTGAAAAGCGCCCTGAAAGCCTTTGACGGTACGGTGATCGTCGTCTCGCACGACCGTGAGTTCCTGGACGGGCTGGTAGACAAGGTCTATGAGTTCGGGAATCAGCGCGTCGTCGAGCACCTGGGCGGGATTTACGCCTTTCTCGAACATAAGAAGATCGACACCCTGAGGGAGCTGGAACGCTCCGAGGCGAAACCCACCCCGTCGTCCGCCGACGCCGATGCGCCGCCCACGCAAAACCGCCTCTCCTACGAGGCGCGGAAAGAGCAGGGTAAAGCCGTGCGGAAAATAGAAAAGGCCATTGCCGACGCCGAAAAACGGATCACCGAGCTCGAACAGGCCATCAGCCGTGCCGAACTCCGGCTGGCCACCCCCGACGGCGCCTCCGACACCCGTTTGTACGACGACTACTCCGGATTGAAGAAGCAGCTGGCCGAAACCATGGACAAATGGACGGCGCTTACCATCGAGCTGGAGGGGCTAAATACATGAAGAGAGGCGGATGGTTCCGCGAATTATTACTATATTTGTCGTCCGGTCTGTTGGCCGGAAGTGTTTTTAATCACATAAATAATTGTACAATAACAATATGAAAGCAAATCTTAGTTCCCAGATTACACTGACGCGTATACCCACACGATACTATCGTCCGGAAAATGCCTACGAACAGTCTATATTAACCCGTCTGGAAAAGATCCCGACGAATATATACGAGTCGGCAGGCGAAGGATCTTTGGCTATCGCCGGGGAGATCGCCGCGCAGATACGGGAAAGGCAGGAGGCCGGCAAGACGTTTGTCCTGGCTCTGCCGGGCGGGCGTTCCCCCCAAAGCGTTTTTAAGGAATTAATCCGTATGCACAGGGAGGAGGGGTTGAGCTTCCGCCACGTGATCGTCTTTAACCTCTATGAGTTTTATCCGCTGACAGCCCAGGCGTCGAGCAACCTTTCCTACCTGAAAGACTATTTCCTGGACCATGTGGATATCGATCCCGGGCATATCTATTCGCCGGACGGCTTTATGCCGAAAGAGGAGATTTACGACTACTGCCTCCGTTACGAACAGTTGATCAAACAGGCGGGAGGCATCGACTACCTGCTGTTGGGGATCGGCTATGCGGGGAATATCGGCTTTAACGGGCCGGGCTCGCCCGTCAGCTCCGTCACCCGCCTGGTGCTGCTGGATAGCGACTCCCGCAAGGAGGCCTCCAAGATCTTCAACTCCGTCGAGAATGTGCCGGCGGGCGTCATCACGATGGGGATGTCGACCATATTCAAGGCGAAAAATATTATCCTGATGGCCTGGGGCGAAGATAAGGCGCGTATCATCAAAAAGACGGTGGAGGACAAACTGACGGATACCATCCCCGCCTCCTGCCTGCAAAACCTCACCAATACGAAAGTGGTTATCGACCTCTCCGCCGCATACAGCCTGACGAGAATCAGCCATCCCTGGCTGGTGACCAGTTGCGAATGGGACAACAAGCTGATACGCCGCGCCATCGTATGGCTGTGCCAGTTGACCGGCAAACCGATCCTCAAACTGACCAACAAGGACTATAGCGAAAACGGGCTGGGCGAACTGCTGGCGCTATACGGCTCGGCCTACAATGTGAATATAAAGATATTCAACGACGTGCAGCACACCATTACCGGATGGCCGGGCGGCAAACCGAACGCCGACGACTCGAACCGTCCCGAACGGGCGACCCCCTATCCCAAGAAAGTGGTGATCTTCAGTCCGCACCCCGACGACGACGTCATCTCCATGGGAGGTACGTTCCGCCGCCTGTGCGACCAACATCATGACGTGTATGTCGCCTACCAGACCTCCGGAAACATCGCCGTAGGAGACGAAGAGGTGATCCGCTACTGCGAATACATGCGCGATGTCTGCACGAAATACGCCCCCGGCGACAAAACGATCAAGGAAAAGGCCGAAGAGGTCATCCATTTCCTGAGGTATGAAAAGACGGAGGGCGAAAAGGAAAAGGATGACGTCCTGTTCGTCAAAGGGACGATCCGCCGCGAAGAGGCACGCGCCGGCGCCCGCTATACCGGCATCACGAAAGAGGATCATATCCGCTTCCTGGACCTGCCTTTCTATGAAACGGGAATGGTGAAAAAGAAAGATCTGGGAGAGGCGGACATACGGATTATCCGGGAGTTCCTGGAAGAGGTCAAGCCGGATCAGATGTTTGTCGCCGGCGACCTGGCCGACCCGCACGGGACGCACAAGGTATGCCTCGACGCGATCCTGGCGGCGATAGATGAGGTAAAAGACGAGCAATGGCTGAAAGATTGCCGCATCTGGATGTATCGCGGAGCCTGGGCGGAGTGGGAGATGGACCATATCGAAATGGCTGTCCCCATCAGTCCGGAAGAGCTGCGCTACAAACGGAACGCCATCCTCAAGCATCAGTCGCAGGCCGAAAGCGCACCGTTCCTCGGCGACGACGAACGCCTGTTCTGGCAACGCGCCGAAGACCGCAACCGCGCCACGGCCGACCTCTACCGTCAATTGGGCATGGCGGCCTACGAAGCCATCGAAGCGTTCGTACAATATATCCCGTTGCGTTAATGTCAATAAAGAACTGGATATTCCCACTGGCTATGTTGGTGGGAATAGTCGCTTATCCGCTGGTAAGTTATGTCGCTTTTCTACCGCCATATCTTATCTTTGCCATGCTGCTGTTTACGTTCTGTAAGTTATCGCCGCGTGACATCCATATCCATATTGCCCATATCTGGTTATTGATCATCCAGATGGTAGGCTGCCTCGTCGTGTATGGGGCGGCCTACCGTTTCGATCCGGTCGTTGCCCAGGGCGCTTTTATCTGCGTATTGGCGCCTACGGCTGCTTCGGCGGCCGTAGTCACCGGTATGTTGGGAGGGAGTGTGCCCTTTCATACCAGCTACTTGTTGCTGTGCAATATAGCCGTCGCGATTGCTTCGCCGCTGCTATTCCCGTTGATCGGGCTGCACCGCGATATGACGTTCTGGCCTTCTTTCTTCTATATCTGCCGGCAGACGGTACCCGTACTGATCTGCCCCCTGTTGCTGGCCTGGGCGATACGCTACCGCCTGCCAAGGGTGCAAAAGACCCTGCTGAAATACACCAACGCCCCTTTCTACCTCTGGGCTGTTGCGCTGGTGATCGTGACGGGCAGTACGATGAAATTCCTGGTGGAACAGGAGAACCCGGACTATACGGTAGAGATCAGCCTGGCCGCCGTCTCATTGATCATCTGCATCGTCCAGTTCGCTTCCGGCAAATGGCTGGGACGCCGCTATGGAGACTCCATCTCCTCGGGACAAGGCCTTGGACAAAAAAACACCATCCTGGCCATCTGGATGGCGCAAGCCTACCTCAACCCCATCTCCTCCGTAGCCCCCGCCGCCTACGTCCTCTGGCAAAACATCATCAACAGCTACCAGCTGTGGCAAAGAAGCAAAAAAGTAGCCGTCCGGGAATAAGCAAATGGAAATATGAGTACATTTGCTTTGTAATTGAAAATAGTTCATTCGGATGGAGGTATTATATCCATACATAACGGAGATAGAGAGGCTTTGCAGACAGTATCATGTGAAGAGCCTGTATGCTTTCGGCTCGGTGTTGACGGAGAGGTTCAATGCGGATAGTGATGTGGACTTGGTCGTTGATTTTGAAGATATTCCTGTAGAGGTTTATGCGGATAACTACTTCGACTTTAAGTTCTCGCTGGAAGATATGCTAAAGCGCCGGATAGACTTATTGGAAGAGAAAGCGATTCGAAATCCCTATTTCAGAAAAAGTATAACCCCTACGAAACAACTTATCTATGGATGATACAGTCAGGACATGGCTCTATGATATTTCTACTGCCATACAGGAGATTGGTATACTTTCTGGCTCCCTTTTTGTTAATCCGGAATAATGTTTTAACTTTGCGGGATTAACAATGAATTCTATATAAATAGTTCAAGTGATGGAAAACACTCGTCGTTCTTTTTTAAGAAAAGTCACTGTCGCAGGTATCGGTACGGCTGGAAT
>JAISRY010000047.1 GCA_031273385.1 Tannerellaceae bacterium
CCCGGATGGGGTGGAAATTAGGCGAACATGCCAATATCGACGCGCCGGCCGCCCGTCAGATTTTGTTGTTACGTTTGTAATAGATAAAGGATGCTGAAAGACAAAAAGATTATATTGGGAATTACAGGAAGTATCGCCGCTTACAAAGCCGCTTACCTTATCCGCGGATTGATAAGGAAAGGCGCCGGTGTGCAGGTGGTGATCACCCCGTCGGGGAAAGAGTTCATTACCCCCGTTACACTTTCGGCGCTGAGCCGCCGTCCTGTGATCAGCGAGTTTTTTTCCAACCGCGACGGCTCCTGGAACAGCCATGTCGATTTAGGGCTTTGGGCAGACGCCATGTTGATCGCCCCGGCTACGGCCTCCACCATAGGAAAGATAGCGAACGGCATTGCCGACACGATGCTGGCGACGACCTACCTCTCGTGCAAGGCGCCGGTGTTCATCGCCCCGGCGATGGACCTGGATATGTTTGCCCATCCCGCTACGCAGCAGAACCTGGAGAGGTTGCGCTCGTTCGGCAATTACATCATTGAGCCGGCGGAAGGGCAATTGGCCAGCCATCTGGAGGGCAAGGGCAGGATGGAAGAGCCGGACAGGATCATCGGGATATTGGAGGAATTTTTTGCCGCACAACACACGCTTCAAAAAAAAAAGATACTGATCACGGCGGGGCCTACGTATGAAAAGATAGACCCTGTCCGCTTTATCGGTAATTATTCGTCGGGCAAGATGGGGTTTGCCCTTGCTTCGGCATGCGCCCGGAGAGGGGCGGAGGTTACGCTGGTCACGGGGACTGTCTCCCTATCCGCCGCACACCCTGCGATCAAACGGATCGATGTCGAATCGGCGGAGGAGATGTATGAGGCGGCCGTTTCCGCTTTTCCGGATGTCGATGCGGCTATCCTGTGCGCCGCGGTAGCCGACTACCGGCCGGAGGCCATCTCCACGGAAAAGATCAAACGGGAATCCGCAAAGGATATGACACTGCACCTGACGCCCAATAAAGACATAGCGGCAACGCTGGGTGCGATGAAGCGGAAAGGGCAGGTCGTGGCAGGCTTTGCCCTGGAGACAAACGACGAACTGGCGCAGGCTGGGGAGAAGTTGAAGAGGAAGAATCTTGATTTTATCGTCTTAAACTCTCTTCGCGAACCGGGCGCGGGCTTCCGTGTCGACACAAACAGGATATCCATTATCGACAACAGGGGGGAAGTCCAACACTTTCCGCTGAAAGATAAACGGGATGCAGCTTCGGACATTATACATAAACTGGAAACACTATTGACATGAGAACAGGCGTAATAGTGGCGTTTCTCTTCCTCAGCATATCATTCCCCTTTACAGGAGTGGCGCAGGAACTGAATGCCCGGATATCCATCAACAGCGATCAGGTGCAAGGGACGAACAAACAGGTTTTTACCACCCTCGAGACTGCGTTGACGGAATTTGTGAACAGCAGGAAGTGGTCGGATGCCACTTTTGCGGTCAATGAACGGATCGATTGTACGATAAGCCTGATTATCAACGAACAGGAGGACAACCATTTCAAGTCGGAAATACAGGTGCAGGCACGCCGTCCGGCCTACAACTCAAGCTATACGACGACCCTGTTGAACTTCCGCGACCGCCAGCTCGACTTCGAGTATACCGAATTTGAGCAGTTGGACTATGTCGAGAACACGCTAAGCAGCAACCTGACGGCGACTGTCGTCTTCTATATCTATACCATCCTCGGGCTTGATTTCGACAGCTTTTCGCTCAAAGGAGGGAACGTCTTTTTCCAGCAGGCGCAACAGATCGTCAACATGGCGCAATCCAACCCCGGATGGAACGGCTGGAAAGCCTTTGACAGCGACCGCAACCGCCATGCCGTCATCACCGCTTTAACGGACAATACATCGGATCTGTTTCACACGCTATGGTATACCTATCACCGCAAGGGGCTGGATGAGATGGCGGCAAACCCCGACCGCGGGCGGACGACCATCCTCGAAAGCCTGCCGGCGTTGGAGCAGATAAAAAGCGCCCGCCCCATGTCGGTCTTGCTGCAACTCTTTGTGGATGCGAAGCTGGATGAGGTGGTCGCCATCTATTCCAAAGCCAATACGCAGGAGAAGCAGGCCGGTTATAAACTGCTTTCCACACTGTACCCGACGGAAAGCGCCCGCTTAAATCCATTAAAAAATTAATCGAGGCTATGCTGAAATCCCTGTTCATACGGAATTATGTGTTGATTGATAGCCTGGATATCTCTTTTAACGACGCCTTTACGGTGATCACCGGCGAGACGGGAGCCGGAAAATCCATCATACTCGGGGCGTTAGCCCTGGTTTTAGGGCAGCGTGCCGACAGTAAAAGCATCAAAAAGGAGGAAGAGAAATGCACCGTCGAAGCGGCGTTCGATATCTCGACGTATCAACTGGAGGCGCTTTTCCAGGAGCATGATATGGAGTATGATACGCAGGCGTGCATCCTCCGCCGCGAACTGTTCGCCTCCGGAAAATCACGCGCTTTCGTCAACGACTCCCCCGTCTCCCTGAACGCCCTGAAAGAGTTGGGCAACCGTCTGATCGATATCCATTCGCAGCACCAGAACCTGCTGCTGGGCGACAATAAATTCCAACTGAACGTGGTAGATATCATGTCCCAAAACGAACCGTTATTGCTGCAATACCGGAAAGAATATGCCCGTTACCAATCCTTGCGTAAGGAGCTGAAAGAGCTGACGGGGAAAGCCGCCCTCTCCGGACAGGAGGAGGACTATATCCGTTTCCAGTTGGAACAGCTCGACGAAACCCGCCTCGTAGCAGGCGAACAGGAGGAGCTGGAACAGGAAATGGAAACGCTCTCACATGCCGGGGAGATCAAAAACGGCCTGTACAAAATAACCGGACTGCTCAATGGCGACGACCGCCCCGGGTGCGTACAGGTCATCAAAGATGCCCTGGCCGCCGCCGGCTCGCTGGAACGGTACTACCCCAAAGCCAACGAGATTGCCGGACGGCTTCGCATGGCCTATATCGACCTGAACGACCTGGCCTCCGAAACCGATGCCCTGAAAGAGGATGTGGAGTTTCATCCCGAGCGCCATCAATGGATCAGCGAACGGCTGGATACCCTTTACACCCTGCAACAGAAACACCGTGTCGCAACGGTGGAAGAGCTTATCCGCCTCAAAGAGCGATACGGCCTCCAACTGAAAGAGATCGACTCGTTCGACGAACAGATCGACCGCCTGAAAACAGAGACCGAAGCGTCATACGCCGCACTGACGGCGCAGGCCAACCAGCTCAGCGTCCAACGCAAGAAAGCCGCCTTAGCGATAAGCCATCAGCTAACCGCTAAACTGGCTCTCCTGGGGATGCCCCATACCCGCTTCCGCATTGACTTCGTCCCGAAGACGGAGCCTGAAAGCGACGGGATGGACGAGGTTAGGTTTATGTTCTCGGCCAATAAAAGCAGCGAACCCGAACGGGTCGCACAAACGGCCTCCGGCGGGGAGATATCCCGTCTAATGCTTTGTATCAAGGCGATGATCGCCGGCTTCACGGCATTGCCGGCGATTATCTTCGACGAAGTGGATATGGGAGTATCCGGCGATATCGCCGATAAGATGGGCGACATTATGCAGGAGCTGGGAACGAAGATGCAGGTCATCGCCATTACCCACCTGCCCCAGATCGCCTCGAAAGGAAAAGAGCACTATTTTGTCTACAAAGAAGATACGGACAAACAGACCGTCACGCAAATAAAAAGGCTGGACAACGAAGAACGCATCAGGGAGGTCGCCCGCATGTTGAGCGGTGCGACGGTAACGGAAGCATCCCTCGCCAATGCAAGGGAACTGCTGCACATATAAATTCAGAAACAAGAATCCGATGAAAGAAAATGAAATGATTTTTGGCCTCCGCGCCGTCATTGAAGCGATACAGGCCGGTAAAGAGATAGATAAGGTATTGGTGAAAAGAGACCTGCAGGGCGATCTCTCCAAAGAGCTTTTCGACGCCCTGAAAGAGAGGGATATCCCTATTCAGCGCGTGCCGGTCGAACGGCTCAACCGCGTGACGCGGAAGAACCACCAGGGGGTGGTCGCCTTTATCCCCGCCGTCACCTACCAACGCCTGGAAGACATCATCCCATTCCTCTACGAACAGGGGAAAAGCCCTTTCGTCGTCCTGCTGGACGGGATAACGGATGTACGCAATTTCGGGGCGATTGCCCGGACGTGCGAATGTGCCGGCGTAGACGCTATCGTGATACCGGAGAAAGGAAGCGTGACGGTCAATGCAGACGCCGTAAAGACGTCGGCAGGCGCACTGCACGTCTTGCCGGTATGCAGGGAGAGGAGCATAAACGAAGCGATCCGTTTCCTGAAAGACAGCGGCGTGAAAGTGATTGCCGCCACCGAAAAGGCGGCGGACGACTATACCGCCGTATCCTACGATGGGCCTGTGGCGATTGTCATGGGTGCGGAAGATACCGGCATATCCACGCCGAACCTGCTGATATGCGATCACTTAGTCAAGATACCCATCCTGGGTACCATCGGGTCGCTGAACGTCTCCGTCGCTTCGTCGATTATGATCTACGAAGCGGTTCGCCAACAAATAAAAGAGAGGAAAACACATTAAAACAACACATAAAATGAAGAAAGTAATCGCAACCGCCGCCGCTCCCGCCGCCATCGGCGCATACAGCCAGGCCATCCAGGCGGGAAACATGCTCTTCCTGTCCGGCCAACTGGGTATAGACCCCGCAACGGGAAACATCGTCGACGGCGGAGTAAAAGAACAGACAGCCCAGGTATTCAAGAATATCCACGCCATCCTGTCCGAAGCCGGCTACAGCATAGACGACGTCGTAAAAACAACCGTATTCTTAGCCGACATGGCCGACTTCGCCGCCGTAAACGAAGTATACGCCTCGCAGTTCAACGCCGCTTTCCCCGCCCGCTCCACAGTCGCCGTAAAGACATTACCCAAAAACGGACTTGTCGAAATAGAGGCCGTTGCAGTGAATAGTTAATAGTGAATAACGAATAGTGAGTACCCAATAAACCAGGTTTATCAAAAAGGGAAATGACGGCGATAGCTTGGTTTCCAGCCGATTATAATCAAATAGTATCCGTCATAAACGTAGTGAAGCAATCCAGAAGTGCGACACATAGACACACCTGGATTGCTTCACTCCGTTCGCAATGACGGATACTTATCGTCTATTTTTTCGGAACATCGCCGTAGATGCGTTGTTACAAATTTGATTCCTTTTGGTACAAAATAGAAAGAAAAGGGCAAAAAGCCCTCCAGATAAAGTTTTCCTTTTTTTGCCTTCACAGCTTCACCTTTCGTGTAACACGCTGACTTGTATCTGAATGTGGTGAAGGTAGGGTGAAGGGAGGTGAATGAAAAGTGAAACGGGGCGCCGGGGATGGCCTTCCACCTTATTGTGTAAATAATCGAACAACTTACTCCCCCGGATCGGCAAGAACGAATGCCGGTTGATTATCGACTTATTTATACAATAAGAGTAGGAGGCCATCCCCGGCGCCCCGTTTCACTTTTCATTCACCTCCCTTCACCCTACCTTCACCACATTAATATGTCCGTCAGCGTGTTACACGAAAGGTGAAGCTGTGAAGGCAAAAAAAAGAAAACTTTATCTGGAGGGCTTTTTGCTCTTTTCTTTCTGTTTTGTACCAAAAAGTATCAAATTTGTAGCAGCCTGTGGACGGGGGATATACCGATAGAATAAACAATAAGAAACCGTCATTGCGAACGCAGTGAAGCAATCCAGGAGTTCGTCTGTGTGTCCCACCTCTGGATTGCTTCACTACGTTTATAATGACGAGAATTTACAATCGGCTAAAAATCAATCAATTCTCGTCATTTCCCCTTTTTGATAAACGCAGTTTATTGGGCACTCGCAATGACGGTTACCACTTAACTATAATTAGCTGGAAATCAGAGAATCATTGTCACTTCCCTCTTTGCTCGATGACGGGCTTTAACCGCCACTGCTATTCGGACGGGAGCTATTTTCAACGGGACGGGAGCTATTTTTTTTCGGACGGGAGCTATTTTTATTTGGACGGGAGCTATTTCCGGTTTTACACAATTGTGTAGATGCGGCTACATAACTGTGTAGGTTGAGCTACACAATTGTCTGTGCCTGACTACACAACTATGTACGTCCGGCTACACAACTGTATATTTCCGGCGGCAGCGCCTGCTTTAAAACATCAGGTGGAATCCTTTTTTGAGGGAGGCGGTGTGTTGGGTTATTTCCTGGGAGAGGGACTTTTTTAATTGGGAGGCCATGAAAGCAAGGAAAGGGTGATTGGTTTCGCCGTCTTGGGATTGCTGAAGTGAAAGGGTGTAGGCGGCTTTATCTTCTTTGAATAGTTTGACGGGGAAAAGGGCTTGGCAGAATTGCAGGTAATTCATCAATAAGCGGGAAGTCCTGCCGTTTCCATCTACCCAGGGGTGGATCGTCGCTAAATGGAGATGGGCATTAAAAGTCCATTCATACCGTTCCCTGAGCGTAGCTCCGGCGGGTTGCTTTTCTTTCAGTATGGCGCACAGCTCTTCTACCTTTTCCGGCGCTTTCCGGTAATCCATATACGAACGGCCACCCGTCCCGGCGGTAACGCCACACAGTCTGTATTCACCTTTAGACGAATCAAACGAGCCGGCCATCACGTGATGCACACTTCCGGTCGCTCGCATCACCAGTGCATTCAGCCCTTGCAAGAAAGACGGGGTAACGGTCGTTTGCCGCTTTGCCTCCTCCCTGGCGAAAGCGTAGGCTTTTCTTAAATCGTCGTTCATTAAATGATCTACTAGCGGTTTATGCTTCGCCGTGACCCCCTCGTCGAACAGAAGCTGCGTTTCGGTTTCCGTTAGTGTAGAGCCCTCGATCGCTGTGGAATGGGTAATGAGGGAGTAAAGGTAGTACTTTTCATAGTCTACCGACTGGCTGATGCCGGACTCGACGAATGTCCGGTTCAGCTCTTCTATCTCTTTCCAGATGCTCTTTTCCATAGCCCAAAGTTAGGGGTGAAATCGGTTATGGGCAAGAAAAACGGCTTTTTTCTGCGAATATATGACGCGCTCGGCGAAAGAATTGTTACTTTTACCCTCTCATTCGGAAGATAAAGAGGAAAAAGAATGGATGTTGCTATTGTAAAATACAATGCCGGGAATATTTACTCGGTTGATTATGCCTTGAAACGCCTGGGGGTGACGCCCCTGATTACGGCCGATCCGGAGAAGCTGGCGGCGGCGGATAAGGTTATTTTTCCAGGAGTAGGCGAAGCGGGTACGACGATGCAGTACCTGAAAGCGCACGGGCTGGACCGGCTGATCAAGGAGCTGAAGCAGCCGGTGCTGGGTATTTGCCTGGGTATGCAGTTGATGTGCCGCTATTCGGAAGAGGGGGAGACGGATTGCCTGGCGATTTTTGATGCCTCCGTCAAGCGCTTTATCCCGCAAAAGCATGAGGATAAAGTCCCCCACATGGGGTGGAACACACTCTCGGACACACGGAAAGAGCTGTTCCGGGACATGCCGGAAAGCCCATACGTCTACTTCGTGCACAGCTATTATGTGCCGGTCAACGACTATACGACGGCAACGACAGACTATATCCTCCCCTTTACGGCGGCATTGCAGAAAGGGAACTTTTACGCCACCCAGTTTCACCCTGAAAAGAGCGGAACCGTGGGCGAAACGATATTGAAAAACTTTCTTACTATATAATATATTCGGGGAGATGATTGAACTTATTCCGGCGATTGATCTGATGGACGGCAAATGTGTCCGGCTGACACAGGGCGATTACGACACAAAGAAACGATATAACGACGATCCGCTGGAGGTGGCCGCGATGTTTGAGGCGCACGGCATCAGGCGTTTGCACCTGGTTGACCTGGACGGGGTGCGCGAGGGGCGGATCGTCCATTACAGGGTACTGGAAAAGCTGGCGACGCACACCGGCCTCGTGATCGACTTCGGCGGCGGGTTGAAGAGCGATGAGGATCTGAGGGTGGCTTTCGAATGTGGCGCCCAGATGGTGACGGGCGGCAGTATCGCCGTAAAAGACCCCGCGACGTTCACCTCCTGGATCGACCGCTTCGGCAGTGGCAAAATCATTCTCGGAGCGGATGCGAAAGAGGGGAAAGTGGCGGTCGGCGGATGGACGGAAACGACGGACAGGGAGTTGATCCCCTTTATTGAGGAGTATCATCGGAAAGGGATAACAAAAGTCATCTGTACGGATATCGGCAGGGACGGCATGTTGCAGGGGACGGCGGTCGAGCTGTACAGGGAGATACGGGCGGCGTTGCCCGGTATCTACGTCATAGCCAGCGGGGGAGTCGGCAGCGTGGAGGATATCGAAAAGCTGGCGGAGGCCGGTATTCCTGCGGTGATCTTCGGAAAAGCTTTTTATGAGGGGCGGATCCGGTTGGAAGAGCTGCTTCGTTTTACCTGAAACTAATAAAGAGGGACTGTTTGGTATGTTGGCAAAAAGAATCATCCCCTGTCTGGATATAAAAGACGGGACAACGGTAAAGGGCATTAATTTTGTGAATTTCCGCGATGCCGGAGACCCCGTAGAGCTGGGCGAAAGGTATAGCGACGAGGGGGCGGACGAACTGGTATACCTGGATATAACGGCGTCGCACGAAGAGCGTAAGACCTTTACCGACCTGGTGAAAAGGATAGCGGCGCGGATCAATATCCCCTTTACCGTAGGTGGCGGGATCAACGAACTGAAAGATGTCGACCGCCTGCTCGGCGCGGGAGCCGACAAGGTGTCCATCAATTCGGCGGCGTTGCGGCATCCGCAGCTGATCGAAGAGATTGCGAAGCATTTCGGCAGCCAGGTGTGCGTCGTAGCGATTGATGCGAACCGGGAGAAAGACGACTGGTATTGTTACCTGAACGGTGGACGCATACCGGCGGGAAAACCCCTCTTCCAATGGGCTGCCGAAGCGGAAAGCCGCGGGGCGGGAGAGATCCTGTTTACCAGTATGACGCACGACGGGGTGAAAGAGGGCTATGCCAACGATGCGTTGCGGCGGCTGGCGGAGGTGTTGCACATTCCCGTTATCGCCTCGGGAGGCGCCGGACGGCGGGAACATTTTCGCGACGCCTTTCTGTTGGGCAAAGCGGATGCGGCGCTGGCGGCCAGTGTGTTCCATTTCGGCGAAACAGCCATTTCCGGGCTGAAACGCTATCTTTCCGGCGAGGGCGTCAATGTAAGAATATAACTAAAAAACAGACAGGAAAATGAAAATAGATTTCAACAAGGCGGGCGGATTGGTTCCCGTCATTGTACAGGACGACAAAACCAATAAGGTGCTGATGCTGGGCTACATGAACGAAGAGGCCTACAACGAAACGAGGAAAACGGGGAAAGTCACCTTTTTCAGCCGCTCGAAAGGCCGTTTGTGGATGAAAGGCGAAACAAGCGGGAACACCCTGCAGGTGACCGGCATACTGATTGACTGCGACAACGATACGCTGTTGATCAAGGCCAATCCCGCCGGCGCGGTCTGCCATACCGGTGCGGATACCTGTTTTGGGGAAAAGAACGGGGAGGACGTTATGTTCTTCAAGTATCTGCAAAACTTCGTCGAGCAGCGTCTCCAGGAGATGCCGGAGGGGTCGTACACCACGACGCTGTTTACGAAAGGGGTCAACCGGATGGCGCAGAAAGTGGGCGAAGAGGCCGTCGAGACCGTGATAGAGGCGACGAACGGAACGGAAGAGGGATTCATCTACGAAGCCTCCGACCTGATCTATCACCTGATCGTACTGCTCGCCAGCAAAGGGCTTCGCATCGAAGACCTCGCGCGTGAATTAATGAAAAGGCATAAAGGATAACATAAGGAGAAAAGGTATGGCGCTGCTCAAACTGGAAAACATAGAGATCAACCGCGACGAGAACGTGATTCTGCGCAATGCCTCGTTGACGCTTCACGACGGGGAGTTTTTGTATATCATCGGCAAAGTGGGGTCGGGCAAAAGCAGCCTGTTGAAATCGCTGTACTGCGAAATACCCATCCGGCAGGGTGAAGCCCGCCTGATGGAGTATAACCTCCGCCGGATCAAACGGAAAGAGATACCCTTTTTGCGCCGGAAGCTGGGGATCGTGTTTCAGGATTTCCAACTGCTGACCGACCGTAGCGTGATCCGGAACCTTGAATTTGTACTCAAAGCGACCGGCTGGAAGAAAAGGGAAGAGATAGAGGAACGGATCAACAACGTCCTCTTCCAGGTGGGGATGCAGACGAAAGGGTATAAGATGCCGCATGAGCTGTCGGGAGGGGAACAGCAGCGTATCGTCATCGCACGCGCCCTGCTGAACGAGCCGAAACTGATCCTCGCCGACGAGCCGACCGGAAACCTCGACCCTGAAACAAGCAGCCAGATCGTCCAGCTCCTGCACGACATCAGCCTCAAAGGTACGGCCGTCATCATGTCGACGCACAACTATACGATCGTCAATAATTACCCGGCACGGATCGTGAAGTGCGAGAATGCGCATCTGAGTGATATAGCCGAATGATTTTTTATGTAACTTTGCACTGTTTTATGGGAAAATAAGGAACAATTTAATATACGTAAGAAAGAGATGAAAGTTTTAAAGTTTGGCGGTACTTCCGTTGGATCGGCACAGAGAATGAAAGATGTAGCAAAACTGATTACCGGCGATCGCAATATCGTGGTCTTGTCCGCCATGTCGGGTACGACCAATTCGTTGGTAGAGATCGCCGATTATTTGTATAAGAAAAACCCCGACGGGGCAAGCGAAGTCATCAACCAGCTCGCCATGAAGTACGACCGCCATGTGGAGGAGCTTTACCGTACCGAAGAATATAAACGGAAAGCCAAAGAACTGATCGCCTCCCATTTCGATTACATACGCACCTTTACCAAAGACCTCTTTACCCTCTTTGAAGAGAAAGTGGTGCTGGCGCAAGGCGAACTGATCTCCACCGGACTGATGAACCTTTACCTGAACGAATCGGGCATCCGCTCCGTCCTGATCTCCGCACTGGATTACATGCGCACCGACAAGAACGCAGAGCCCGACCCCGTTTATATCAAGGAAAAACTCTCCCGTCTGCTGGACGAGCATAAAGAGGCCGACCTGTATATCACGCAAGGGTATATCTGCCGGAACGCCTACGGCGAAATAGACAACCTGCAGCGCGGCGGCAGCGACTACAGCGCCTCGCTGATCGGCGCGGCGATCCATGCCGGCGAAATACAGATATGGACGGATATAGACGGTATGCACAACAACGATCCGCGTATCGTGGAGAACACCTCGCCGGTTCGCCACCTGCACTTTGAAGAGGCGGCGGAACTGGCCTATTTCGGGGCGAAGATCCTGCACCCTACCTGCATCCTGCCGGCGAAGTTAAACAATATTCCCG
This sequence comes from Tannerellaceae bacterium, assembly GCA_031273385.1. Classification (GTDB taxonomy): domain Bacteria; phylum Bacteroidota; class Bacteroidia; order Bacteroidales; family Tannerellaceae; genus DFXE01. The sequence continues at coordinate 11,450 of JAISRY010000047.1, forward strand.
TCCGCCTGCTGAACACCCTACAGCCCGATGCGCCGGGTACGCTTATCTCCAATACGACGGAAAAGGGGAAGATAAAGGCCGTGGCCGCCAAAGACCATATTACGGCGATCAAGATAAAGAGCGGACGTATGCTGCTGGCGACGGGATTCCTGCGCAAAGTGTTCGAGATATTCGAAAACTACCAGACGCCGATAGATATGGTGACGACCTCGGAAGTCGGCGTATCCTGTACGATCGACAACCGCAAACACCTGGAAGAGATCGTCGACGACCTGAAGAAGTACGGTACGGTGACCGTAGACGAAGACCTGGTCATCGTCTGCGTAGTCGGCGACCTGGAATGGGAGAACGTCGGCTTTGAAGCCTCTATCGTACATGCCCTGAAAGACATACCGGTGCGTATGATCTCCTACGGAGGCAGCAACTACAACGTGTCGCTACTGGTCAAGTCGTCCGACAAGGAAAAGGCGTTACAGACGTTAAGCAACTATTTATTCAATAATTAATCCCGACATGCTAAAAGGCACATTTCCGGTAGAAAAACTAAAGGCGGTACAGACGCCTTTCTACTATTACGATATCGAATTATTAAAAAAGACGTTGGGCGTCGTTAAAGCCGAAGCGGACAGGTACGGCTACCATATCCATTATGCGGTGAAAGCGAACGCCAATCCCCGCATCCTGTCGGTGATCGCAGAGAACGGGCTGGGCGCCGACTGTGTCAGCGGAGGGGAGATCCTCGCCTCCCTGAAAGCCGGTTTTCCGGCCTCCAAGATCGTGTTTGCCGGAGTAGGCAAAGCCGATTGGGAGATCAACCTGGGGTTGGATGAGGCCATTTCCTGTTTCAATGTCGAGTCGGCAGCCGAACTGGAGGTTATCGACAGCCTGGCGGCGGCAAAGGGAAGAGTCGCTCCCGTCGCCCTCCGTATCAACCCCGAAGTAGATGCGCATACCCATGCCAAGATAACGACGGGGATGAAAGAGAACAAGTTCGGGATCAACCTCAGCCTGTTACCGGGTATATTGGAACGCCTGGCGCAGATGGACAACGTCCGCCTGATAGGGATCCATTTCCATATCGGCTCGCAGATTACCGACCTATCCTCTTTCCAGAACCTGGCTATCCGCGTGAACGAGATACAGGAGGACTTGCATGCGCATGGCTATGCCGTTGAGCATGTCAACTTCGGCGGCGGGCTGGGGATCGATTATTACCACCCCAACCACCTGCCTGTTCCCGCCTTTGATACCTATTTCTCCGTCATACACCGCTTGCTGAACGTCCGTCCCGGACAGCAGATTCATTTCGAGCCGGGGCGTTCGATCGTCGGGCAATGCGGATCGCTCATTTCGAAAGCGCTGTACGTCAAAGAGGGCGAGACAAAGAAGTTTGTTATTCTCGACGCCGGATTTACGGAACTCATCCGTCCCGCCATGTACGATGCCTACCACCGCATCGAAAACATAACGAGCGACGAAGAGGTGGAAACGTATGAGGTCGCAGGCCCTATCTGCGAATCGTCGGATGTGTTCGGTAGAGAGGTGGAGCTGAACAGGGTGCATCGCGGCGACCTGCTGGCTTTGCGCTCCGCCGGGGCTTATGGCGAAATCATGGCCTCGCAGTATAATTGCCGCCGGTTGCCCGGCTCCTGTTTCTCGGATACGATATAAAAAGAAGGGGGAAATGATGGAAAAAATCTTTATATTCAATACTATTGACTTAATCATCACAGGGATAACGGTTGCCCTGTTCGTCATACAGGCGGCCTACTATGTGATTGTTTACTTCCGTCCGTACAAGAAAATGAAGTCGTCGGACGTGGTGCAAACGGCGATGCGGGAACCGGTCTCGGTGATTGTCTATGCGAAGAACGAATCGTTTAACCTGGAGAAGTACCTCCCCTCCCTGCTTGCACAGGACTACCCCGAATACGAAGTGATCGTCATCAACGACGGCTCGACGGACGAAAGCGATAACCTGCTAAAGATTATGGAGGGCAAATACCCCCATCTCTACCATACGTTCATCCCGCAGGAATCGAAATACATCAGCCGCAAGAAGCTGGCGCTGACGGTGGGGATAAAGGCGGCGAAGTATGGCCTCCTGCTATTCACCGAAGCCAACTGCAAGCCGTTGAGCAAACGGTGGATCGCGACGATGGCGCGTCATTATACCGGCGGCGACGCAGAGATCGTACTGGGCTTTTGCGCCTACCGGAAATACAAAGGGTTCTTCCATAAACTGGTAGGGTACGACAACCTGATGTCGGGGCTGCAATACCTCACCTCCGCCCTGGCCGGCTCTCCCTATACCGGCAACGGAAGAAACCTCTCTTACCGGAAAGCGCTTTTCTTCGAGCATAAAGGCTATCACAAGTCGCTCAACCTCCATGCCGGAGACGATGATTTATTTATCAACGAATTGGCGACAAAGGAGAATACACGGATAGAATATGCGCAGGACAGCATCACCGAAATGGCGGCGATCGACTGCTTCGCCGTATGGAAAGAGATGAAAATATCTCGCGCCGCCACCCAACGGTATTACCGGGGGAAGACACTACTCTTCTTCAGGATGGAAAGGGCCAGTTGCCTCCTCTTCCTCTCGGCTGTCGTCGCGGCTATAGCGGCCTCCGTCTTTCATAATCCCCTCGTCGCGGTTGCCGCCGTATTGCTGTACCTCGTCCTGTTCGCCGTAAAAGCGGTCGTTTTACACAAGTCGGCTACCATGCTGCGGCAAAAGATGTGGGTGGTATGGTTGCCGCTCCTGGAGATCGCACAATCCGCCGTCCATATCTATATCCATATCTACCGCCTCTTTTGGGGGAAGAAAGACTATACGTTCAACATCAAGTAAAAAGCGATTATTCAAACCGGATACTCCTGGCCGGATGGATCTTCGTAATCAGGTGGGAGGGCGCAAGCATGATACAGACGGAGGCGATCGCCGTACCTAAGTTGATAAGGAGAAGAATGTAGGCGGAGAGTTCGATAGGGACGGCATCCAGGTAATAGACGGAAGGATCCAGCCTGAACAGGTGGAAATAGTGTTGGACAAGGCTTAACGAAATGCCGATGACATTCCCCCAGAACATGCCCTTTCCGATCAGGAAGAACGACACGTAGAGGAAGACTTTCCGGATACTCCGGTTGTTCTGCCCCAGCGCTTTCAGGATACCGATCATCTGGGTACGTTCGAGTATAATGATCAACAGGCCGGAAATCATGGTAAAACCGGCCACCGCCAGCATCAGGATCAGGATCACCGCCACATTCATATCCAGTATCTCCAGCCAACTGAAGATCATCGGGTTCATATCCTTGATCGAACGGACGTAATAGGTATTCCCTTTCCTGTCGTGCCGGTCTGCCATCTCGAAGTAAAGCGCTTCGGTGATCTCGTCCAGGCGGTCGTAACGGTCGACTTGCAGCTCCAGTCCGCTCACCTCGTCGCTGTCCCAACCGTTAAGGCGGCGTACCTGCTTCATGTCGCCGATCACATACAGCTTGTCGTAATCGACAAAACCGGTCTCATAAATACCCGTGATATGGAATCTCCTGGCGCGTACGCCCTGCTGCAAGAAATAGCCGAGAAACGAATCCCCAGTCTCCAGCCCCAGCTGCTCGGCAAGATAACGGGAGATGATCACGCAGGAATCGGCGGAGGCTTTCCCGGGGTCAATCGTAAAGAGTTCACCCTCTTTCAGGTGTTTGCGGAAGAATGTCCAGTCAAAGTCGCTGTCAATTCCTTTAAAGACAATCCCCTGGAAATCGCTTTCGGTCTTCAGGATACCGTATTTGGTGGCAAAGCGTTCGACGTGCCGGATACCCGGACGCGAACGAAGCTCATCCAGCAAGGTATCGCTCACGGCAATGGGAACGGTTTCGTACGACGTATTGTTGTCGAAGTTCGACAGCTGGATATGCGCCCCAAAGCCGATCACCTTGTTCCTCACCTCTTTCTTAAACCCGATAATGATGACGACCGCCAGAATCATAACGGCCAGCCCCAGGGCGATACCCGCCGTGGCGATACGGACAGCGGGAGGCGACACCCGCCGGTCTCCCTCCTTGCTGAAATAGATCTTTCTCGCTATGAATAATTCTACATTCAATGATTTGCGGTATTAAACGACTTTTCCGGGATATGCCTCCAACGCCTTAGCCAGGATTTCCAACGCTATGGCCAAATCTTCTTTCTTCAGCACGTAGGCAATACGTACCTCATTCTTTCCCAGGCCGGGATTGGTATAGAAACCGGATGCCGGCGCCATCATAATCGTCTGCCCCTCATACTCAAACTCACTTAAACACCAGGCGCAAAACGTATCGGCATCATCGACCGGCAACTGGGCGACCGTATAAAACGCCCCCATCGGGATCGGCGAATAACAGCCCGGGATACGGTTCAGCCCGTCGACAAGGAAGTTGCGCCGCCCCACATACTCGTTATACACCTCCAGCATATACTCTTCCGGCGTATCGAGCGACGCTTCCGCGATCAGCTGCCCGATCAGCGGCGGACTCAGCCGCGCCTGGCACCACTTGATGACGTTCGCCTTCACCTGCTCGTTCTTCGTAATAATCGCCCCGATGCGGATACCACATTCGCTGTACCTCTTCGAGACCGAATCCACCAGCACCACATTATTCTCTATCCCTTTCAGGTGAAAGGCCGAGATATAGGGCGCTCCCGTATAACAAAACTCACGGTAGACTTCGTCCGAGAAAAGGAACAGGTCGTACTTCTTCACAAAATCCCGTATCTGATCCATCTCCTTTTGCGTATAGAGGTAGCCGGTGGGATTGTTCGGGTTACAGATCAGGACGGCTTT
>JAISRY010000076.1 GCA_031273385.1 Tannerellaceae bacterium
GACAAGAATATCAAATCTATATTTTGTCCTTTCAGGACGTATTCGTAATATCCATTCATTTATCCCAACACGTTGTGTTGGGCTGGGATATAAGAAGGCTTTCAGCCTTGCTTATAATGTCTGGAAATCACGCTATCGCCGTCATTTTCCTTTTTGATAAACCGGGTTTATTGGGTACTCGCAATGACCCTTACTACTCACAATGCCGGGTATGTCTGTGTAGAGACGCAAAATTTTGCGTCTCTACGTGCGGGTTCGCTGCACTATTCACTGTTCACTGTTCACTATTCACTATTCACTGTTCACTATTCTAAATGGGACGGGAGCTATTTTTATTTGCTCCCGTCCCGTTTGGAATTGCTCCCGAGCTATTTTTATTTGCTCCCGTGCCGTTTGAAATTGCTCCCGTCCCGTTTTTATGTCGTACCTTTGCGGCGGACAAAAGGCAGTGAAAAAAAAGAAAATGAAAAAAAGGCGGAACGCCTATTTCTTATATATTATTATTAATAAGGAAAGGAGCGGAAAGGATACCGGAAAAGAGACCGGCAAGACACACGCCAAAAATGCCTCAAACCGCGCATGGATAAAAGAGACTGTGACCGGAAAGGACACCAGAAAGGTAACCTGTCGAGGTGAAAAAGAACTAAATTGTTGAATGGTTAATTGAAAGATTATGAGTGATTTAAAAGAAAATGAGCGGTCAGAGGGAGAAAGTGGGATGATGGGTGAGTGGGGGAAAAGATTCCTGAAAGTTCCCCTGTTGTTGATAGACTCCTTGTCTTCCTCTTTCGAGGAAGAGCGGAAAATAGCTCATCTCTACCTCGTATTGATGCGTCACTGTTTTTATGAAGATGGATATGTCGTATTAGGCACGGAGAAAATAGCGTGCGCCCGGGGGGAGTGCGTCATCTTTTACAAGCGGCTGACCGACCTGACCGGCCTGTCGGAACGAACCTTACGCAACTTGCTGAATAGGCTTTCCGAAAGAGGGCTGGTAGAGGTTTACCGCCTCAGAAGAGGCCTCCGCATCACCCTCTGCGGGTACGATGAATTTATGAGTAATTCGGAAAAGCCGGAGAAAAAGGAGAAAAAGGGAAAGAAGCCGAAACAGACGCCGTGGGAAATTATTGAGGAATATGAGCGGCGGTTGGAGAGTGGGATACTTGCCGGTTTTTGACTCTTTTCCCCTTTTTATTGCGGCAAAGATGCAGCAAATTCGTATCTTTGTGGCTATGATGAATAGGGAAGAAAAGCTTGCCGGCTTCTATGCCGTCAGGGCGGTATGGAAGGAAGGGGATGGCTATGTGTGCGAAGTTGGGCTGAATCCTGGGCACGATGTCTATCGGGGGCATTTTCCGGGTATGCCGGTCGCGCCGGGCGTTTGTTTGCTTTATCTGATTTGCGGATGCGTGTCGGGGGTGTACGGGCAGGCGTTCCGCTATCGCACGATCCGTAGCTGCAAGTTTCTTTCGGCGGTGAATCCGCTGGAAGAGGCGTCGCTTCGCCTGGCCTTTTCGCTGGATGACGGCGGCAACCTGCAGGCGGCGCTTACGGGCGGCGACAGGCCTTTGTTGAAACTGAAAGCGTTGTTGGCGAACGAATGACGGCGGAGGCGATACATACGGTCGTCGTCGTCCCGACCTACAACAATGCGGGGACGCTGGGAAAGGTACTGGAGGATGTGCTGGCGTGCGGTTTGCCCGTTATCGTGGTGAACGATGGGTCGACAGACCGGACGGCGGAGGTGTTGGAGGCGTTCCCCGGGGTGTGCGTCGCCGGTTATCCGAAGAACCGCGGGAAAGGCTTCGCCTTGCGTACCGGCCTGGCGGAGGCGGCGAGGCAAGGGTATCGGTATGCTATTACGCTCGACTCGGACGGCCAACATCTTGCCGGCGATATCCCCTCTTTCCTGGAGGCCGTCGCAGAACATCCCGACAGCCTGCTCATCGGCGCGCGCGACCTTTCGGCGGAGAATATGCCGGGGGAGAATACGTTTGCTAACCGCTTTTCCAACTTCTGGTTTACCCTCGAGACAGGCCTTCGCCTGAGCGATACACAGTCCGGTTTCCGTCTTTACCCCCTGCGCCGCCTGGCGGGGATGCGTTTCTTTACCACCGGGTATGAGCTGGAGCTGGAGGTCATCGTGCGGGCGGCCTGGCGCGGCATGCGGGTGGCCAACATACCGGTTGGCGTCTATTATCCGCCTGCGGGGGAGCGGGTCAGCCATTTCCGCCCGTTGCGCGATTTCGCCCGTATCAGCGTGCTGAATATGCTCTTTGTGCTGGTGGCCATGCTGTGGTATTGGCCATGGAAATGCCTGAAAGGGCTGACGAGGCAGCATATCGAACAGTTTATCTCCGACCATGTGACGCACTCGAAAGAGCCGAATAGCCGGATCGCCGGGTCGGTGGCGCTGGGGGTTTTTATGGGTATCGTTCCTATCTGGGGATACCAGATGATTGCGGCGGGTGTGCTGGCGCATCTGTTGGGGCTGAATAAGGTCATCGCCATTGTCAGTTCCAACGTCAGTATCCCCCCGATGATCCCTTTTATCCTGTTCGGGAGCTATGTCGCCGGAGGGTGGCTTCTCGGCCGTCCCGTCCTGCTGGCGATGGACGGGCTGACGCTCGAGACGGTCAGGGATTCGCTCGCGCAGTACCTGGCGGGCAGTATCCTGTTTGCCGTTGCCTCGGCTCTTCTGGCCGGCATGGCGTGCTTTGCCCTGCTGTCCCTGTTTCGTAAATCCGAACCCTCCGTCAGATGAGCAGGCTCTTCCTCTTGGTCTATGATTACCTGGAGCGGCATCGTGCGCAGTGTTACCTGCTGATGGCGGCGAGTTTCGCGGCGTTGCTGTTCTTTGCCGTCCAGGTCAGGCTGGAAGAGGATGTCACCCGCTTTTTCCCCGACACGAAAGAGGCGCGCTATACAGAGGCCGTCTTCCGGAACCTGAAGATAAAAGACAGGATCATCATCCTCGTTTCCGCCCGCGACACGACGCGGAAGAGCGTCACGGCGGAGCGGCTGATCGAAGCCGGCGACGCCCTGAAAGAGGAGCTACTCCATGTCGCCGGAGGGGAGGAATATATCAGCGAAATCTTCGCCGAAGTGGATGACGGCCTGGCCGGGCAGGCGACCCGTTTTATCTACGACCACCTGCCGCTTTTCCTCACCGGATCCGATTATGAACGGATGGATTCGCTTTTCCGTCCCGAACAGCTCGCCAGGCGTATGCAGGCCAACCGGAATACCCTGCTCCTGCCCGTAGGCGCGGGGATCAAACCCCTCATCCTCCACGACCCCGCCGGACTGGGGATGCCCCTGCTGGAGAGCCTCCGCCGGTTTCAGCCGGCGGCGAACTATACGGTATACGACCGGCATATCTTTTCTGCCGACCGCTCCACGCTGCTCCTTTTCCTCACCCCCCGCTACCAGACGGGAGAGACGGGGAAGAACGGCCTCCTTGTCGATGCGGTGGAGGCGGCGTTGGAAAGGGTGGAGGCGCGTTACCCCGACGTCGAGGCGGCCTATTTCGGCAGTCCGCCGGTCAGCGTATACAACGCCCGGCAGATCAAGCGCGATACGGTGGTCACGCTCAGCGTCGCGATGCTGATGATCGTCGTCCTCGTCCTGCTGGTCTTCAAGAGCCGGTCGGCGGTGGCGTTGATTATCCTGCCGGTCGTCTATGGGGCGGCCTTTTCGCTGGCTGTGATCTACTTCGTCAAAGGGTCGGTTTCGGGTATCGCGATCGGGGCGGGGTCGGCCATTTTCGGCGTAGCCCTGAGCTATTCCATCCATGTCCTGTCGCACTTCAACCATGTCGCTTCGATCCGGCAACTGATCAGGGAGCTGGCCTACCCGTTGACGGTGGGGAGCTTTACGACGGTGGGGGCGTTCTTCGGGCTGCTCTTTACCGGATCGGAGCTGTTGAGGGACTTTGGCCTCTTCTCCGGCCTGGCGCTGATCGGGACTACGGCCTTTTGCCTCGTCTTCCTGCCCCACCTCCTGCGGGTGAAACATACGCACCGCGCATCCGGCTATGTCCTCCGCCTCATCGAGCGGGTCAACGGGTACGCTTTCGAACGAAACAAACCGCTGGTGGCCGCTATACTGATTCTTTTTATCGTCTGCCTCTTCCTGTCGGACAGGGTGGCGTTCGACGGCAATATGATGAACCTGAGCTTCGAACCTCCCGCCCTCAAAGCGGCGGAAGAGCGGCTGAACCGGCTTTTCGGGTCGGACGACAAGACGGTACTCTTTGTGTCGGTAGGCCAAACGGCGGACGAGGGGTTGGAGAACTATGCCGAAACCAACCGCGCGCTCTCCCGCCTGAAAGAGGAGGGCAAGGTCAGGGCGTTCACCTCCGCCGGGACGCTGCTCGTCCCCCCGCACGAACAGGCCGCCCGCCTTAAGCGTTGGAACGGCTACTGGACGGATGCCCGCAAACGGGAGGTCAAAGCCTCGATCGACGACGCCGCCCGTAAGAGCGGTTTCCGCGAGGGGACGTTCGACGCGTTCCATGCGTTCCTGGATACCCCCTGCACGGCGTCCTATCTGACGGACGGGGATCCTCCCGTGCGCCTGCTGGACGAATGGGTGACGCGTGCCGACTCCCTGTTCCTCTTTATCACGCAGGTACGCCTCGCAGAGGAAAACAAGGAAGAGGTGTATGCCGGACTCTCCGGCAACGACCATTTGGTGATCTTCGACAGGGGATATTTTGCCAACAAATGGGTGTCGGCCATCCACGATGATTTCTACCTCATTCTTTACATCAGCTCTTTCTTGATCTTCTTCGCCCTGTTGATCTCCTACGGACGGATCGAGCTGACCCTGATGACGTTCGCGCCGATGGCCATCAGTTGGGTGATTATACTGGGGATTATGGCGGTCGGCGGTATCGCGTTCAACATCGTCAATATCATCCTGGCGACGTTTATCTTCGGGCTGGGCGACGATTTCAGCATCTTTATCATGGACGGCCTGCAACAGGAATACCGGACGGGCAACAGGCTATTGGCTTCGCACAAGACCGCGATCTTTTTCTCTTCCCTGACGGCCGTCATCGGACTGGGGGCGTTGTCCTTTTCCCGCCATCCGGCGTTGCAATCTATCTCGGCGATCTCCGTGCTGGGTATCCTGTCGGTCGTCCTGGTGTCGTATACGGTATTGCCTCTCCTGTTCCGCCTCCTGATCAGCCGTCCGGCCAGGCGGGGGAACTACCCCTATACCTTTTCCGGCCTCCTGACCTCCGCCTGGCTCTACAATGCCTTTCTCACCGGCTGCTCCCTGGTGATCGGGGTCGCCTTTCTCCTCGTACCGCTTCCGGTGAAGCGGCGGACAAAGAAACGGCTCTTCGGCCTGAGCATCATGTATACGTTGCGCCTGTTCCTGAAAACGGCCTGGGTCGCCCGTCACGTCGTCGACAACCCGGAAAGGGAGACTTTCGAGAAACCGTCGGTGATCGTGGCCAACCACCAGTCGTTTATCGACATCCTGGTGCTGCTCTCGCTCTCCCCCAAGCTGGTGATGATGACGAACAGCAAAGTCTGGAACTTCCCCTTTATCGGGCGCATCGTGCGGTATGCCGATTTCGTGCAGACGGCAGAGGGGTATGAGACCGTCCTCGGGCGGTTGCGCGAAAAGGTGGAGGCGGGCTATTCGGTGATCATCTTCCCCGAGGGCACCCGTTCGACGGACGGACGGATACGCCGCTTCCATAAGGGGGCGTTCTATGTCGCCGAAAAGCTCCGGCTGGATATCCTGCCCGTCGTGCTGTACGGTACCGGCATGATCATCTCCAAACGCCAGCCGTTCCGTATCAAGCGCGGCATCCTGTGCACCCGCATCCTGCCGCGTATCCCCTGCGCCGCAGACGCCACCTACCGGGAGCGTACAAAAACAGTCGCCGCCCTGTTGAAAAAAGAATACGAAGCAGCCGGGGCCTTATACAACCATACGGACAACCCCTACTTCTACCAGAAGCTGATCACGAACTATATCTACAAGGGGCCTGTCGAGGAGTGGTACCTGCGCATCAAGGTGAAGATGGAACGCCGCTACGCGTTCTTCCACCGGCATGTCCCTCGGAAAGGGATGGTGACGGATATCGGTTGCGGCTACGGCGCGTTGTCGTATATGCTGATGATGCTTTCCGAAGGGCGTACGCTGCTGGGGATCGACTATGATGCGGAAAAGATAGCGGTCGCCGCCCACAACTTTTCGCGTAACGAACGGATCCGCTTCGTGGCAGGCGATGCGCTCACCGTCGGGCTGCCCATGAGCGACACGTTCATCCTGAACGATGTGCTGCACTATATGGACGCGGCGGCGCAGGAGCGGCTGATCCTACGGTGTATCGACAAACTGCTTCCCGGAGGGATGATCATCATACGCGACGGAGACCCGGCGGACAAACGCCATCACCGGCTGACACGCCTCACCGAGTATCTGTCGACCCGTCTGACGGGCTTCAACAAAAAAGAGCGGGAGTTCTACTTCCCGTCGGGCGAACGGCTGATGCACATAGCCGCGCAATACCGCATGGCGATCACGCGGCAAACCAACGACCGCTATACGTCGAACGTCCTGTATGTCTTAACGAAGAAAGAGTATCCGGTATGAGCAGGTATGATGTCGTCATTATCGGTAGCGGCCTGGGAGGGCTGGTCTGCGGAGCGACGCTCGGCAAGGAGGGGTATCATGTCTGCGTGCTGGAAAAGAACGGGGCGCCGGGCGGGTGCTTCCAGTCGTTTAAACGCAACGGCAGGCTGCTGGATACGGGGATTCACTATATCGGCGGCATGGACGAGGGAGAGGCGTTGCACCAGTACTTTACCTACTTCGGCATACAGAACGGGCTGAAGCTGAAACGGATGGACGAAGAGGCGTTCGACATCATCCGCTATGGCGGGGAGGAATACCGTTACGCCATGGGGCATGAGCGCTTTGTCGAGACCCTCGCCCGGCGTTTCCCCAAAGAGAAAGAGGCGATCAGGCGGTATGCCGCCATGCTGGACGGGATCGGACATACGATCAGTGTCGATCAGTTGGCGAAAGGGACGCTGTCGACAGGGGCGTTTGAACACTTTTCCACCTCCGCATGGGAACGGATCACCTCCCTGACCTCCGACCGGCGGCTCCAACAGGTACTCTCCAGTCCCGCCCTGCTCTATGGCGGGGAGCAGGCCACCTCGACCTTTTACCACCATGCCATGATCACCGACTCCTACCTCAAAGGCGCCTACCGCTTCGTGGACGGCAGTATGCAGGTGGTGGATGCCCTGGTGGACGTTATCCGGCGCCATGGGGGGACGGTGATGACGGAGGCCGAAGCGACGCGGCTATACCTCTCGGGCGACAGGGTGCAATCGGTCGAAGTCAACGGCGCGGAACGGCTGGAGGCGGCTCATGTCATCTCCTCGATTCATCCGGCTGTCACCATGCAGCTGGTCGAAAAAACGCCGCTCATCCGCAAAGCCTACCTCTCCAGGCTCTCCCGCCTGCCGAACTCCTACGGCCTCTTCTCCGTCTACCTCATACAGAAGAAGAACACGACGCCCTATCGCAACCACAACCTCTTCGTCTACGGTCGCGACAACGTCTGGCACAATACCCTCCATCCCGAAGATACGGCCATCAACTGCTCGCTGATCACCATGCAGCCCTCTTCCGCCGACGAACGCTACACCGATGTCATCTGCCTCCTGACCCCCATGTATATCGCCGAACTCCGGCAGTGGGAAGACACCACCGTAGAGCGCCGGGGCGACGGCTACCGGCAATTCAAGGAACAAAAAGCCAGGGAGATGATCTCCTTTGTCGAACAATATGAGCCCTCCATCAACCGCCATACCGAAGCCGTCTATACGGCGACGCCCCTGACCTACCGCGATTATACCGGTACGCCGGACGGCTCCGCCTACGGGATCATGAAGAACTACAACCAGCCGTTGGCCACGATCATCCCGAACCGTACCCGTATCGCCAACCTGCTCCTGGCAGGGCAGAACCTGAATGTGCACGGCGCACTGGGCGTGACGCTCACCTCCATGCTGACCTGCGCCGAACTGCTCGGTACCGACTACCTGGCCAAACGAATAGGAGGAAGCGTGATATGAAAGGGGGGTGTGTTTTTGCTGGCCTTGTTGGGGTGGCGCTTCTTTTGGCGGGTGGCTTGTGCGGGCTTTATTTTACGGCCGATATGAAGCAGCCGGGCGTTTCGTTGCATGGCATTGCTGCCTATCCGTTGGTTAAGGGGGATAGTCTGCGGACTTATGGGGGCAATTGGCTTCGCTTGACGGCCTCCGGACTGTGGGAATTGCATGTCCAAGGGACGGGCTTTGAGCGGGGCGTGGCTGCCGGTAAACTCACCGAAGAGTTGCTGCATTACCAGGAAAAGGTCTTTGTGGATAAGATACGGGAATTTATCCCGTCGGACGGCTACCTGAAATGGCTGCGCTTCCTGCTGGTGGTGTTTAACCGGAAGCTGGGCGACTATGTCCCGGAAGAAAACAGGGAAGAGATCTACGGCATCTCCCTTTCGTGTTCGCACGACTATGATGCGATCGGGACGCCCTACCAGCGGCAGCTGAACTACCATGCGGCACACGATATCGGACACGCCATGCAGGATTATATGCTGGTCGGGTGCAGCTCTTTCGCCGTGTGGGGAAAGGAGGGCGCCGACTCGTCGCTCGTGATCGGGCGTAACTTCGACTTCTATATGGGGGACGACTTCGCCCGTCACAAGGTCGTCTCTTTCTTCCGCCCTACTGAGGGCTATCGCTTTGCTTCCGTCGGGTGGGCGGGCATGACCGGCGTATTGTCCGGTATGAACGAAACAGGACTGACCGTGACCATCAACGCCGCAAAGTCCTCCGTCCCCCTCTATGCCGCCATGCCCATATCCCTCCTTGCACGTGAAATCCTGCAATATGCCTCCACCATCGACGAGGCCTACGTCATCGCCTCCCGACGCCGGACGTTCGTCGCCGAATCGTTGCTGATCGGCTCCGCCGCAGACGGGAGGGCTGCCGTTATTGAAAAGTCCGTCGACCGGATCGCCCTCTTCCGGCCGGAGACGGAGCGGATCGTCTGCACGAACCATTACCAGTCGGAAGCCTTTGCCGCCGACACACGCAACGCAGAGAATATCGCCACCTCAGACAGCCCCTACCGCTACGAGCGGATGAACGAACTGCTGGACGCCTGCCGTCCGGTCGATGCTACAAAAGCCGCCTCCGTCTTGAGAAACCGTTTCGGAAAGCAAGGGAAAGAGATCGGCCTGGCGAATGAGAAAGCGATCAACCAGTTCATCGCCCATCACTCCGTCATCTTCAAGCCCGAAAGCCGGCTGATGTGGGTCTCCACCGCCCCGTGGCAATCGGGCGCGTATGTGGCATACGACCTGAACAGGATCTTTTCCCGACAGGCAACGGACGCCTGTCAGGTCGATTCCCTGGCTATCGCCCCCGATACGCTGCTGCATAGCCCCGTATACCAACGGCTACTCACCTACCGCCGCCTGTCGGAAAAGGTGCGCATGAGCATCCGCAACCACACCGTGCTGCCCGATACGGTGATCGAAAACCTCATAGCCGGTAACCCCGAACTGTATAACGCCTGGCTGCTGGCAGGGGATTACCGTCAGGCGTCGGGCGACAGGGAAAAGGCCGTCGCCTATTGGGAAAAGGCCTTGACGAAAGAGATTCCCAAAGCGGAGGAACGGGCGGCCATCGAGAAGAAAATAAAGAAACTAAAGAGATAACGTATATGCATACATTCAGTGAAATACAATACAAAACGGCGGAAGAGATCCTCCTGTTCCAGGAGGCGAAGCTAAGGGAAGAGCTGGCCTACCTCTCCCAACGCTCCACATTCTACCGCCGGATGTTCGGGGAGCGGCGGATCGACATCAGGGAGATCCGGACGATAGAAGACCTTCAGCGGCTTCCGGTGACGACCAAGGCCGACCTGCAACGCCATAACGCCGACTTTGTGTGCGTCGACAAGAGCGAGATCATCGACTATGTGACCACGTCGGGCACGCTGGGCGATCCCGTCACGTTCGTCCTCACCTCCGGGGATCTGGACAGGCTGTCGTACAACGAATACCTCTCCTTTACCACCGCAGGCTGTACCGCCCGCGACGTCATGCAACTGATGACGACGCTCGACCGCCGCTTCATGGCCGGACTGGCCTATTACATGGGGGCGCGCGAACTGGGCGCCGGCGTGGTGCGCGTGGGGAACGGGATACCGGAGTTGCAATGGGACACCATCGAGCGGATACGGCCTACCTTTTGCATGGTCGTCCCCTCCTTTCTCATCAAACTGATCGAATATGCCGGGGCGCACGGAGTGGACTATCGCCGCTCGTCGCTGAGAAAGGCGATCTGCATAGGGGAGCCGCTACGCCATCCCGACTTCTCCCTCAATACGCTGGGCAAACGGATCGACGAAGAATGGCCGGCATTGTCGCTCTACTCCACCTACGCCTCCACCGAGATGCAGTCCTCCTTTACCGAATGTGACGCCCATTGCGGCGGCCATTTGCAGCCGGAACTGATCATCGTCGAGTTTCTGGACGACCGTAACCGCGCTGTCGGGGAGGACGAACCCGGCGAGGTGACCGTCACCACCCTGGGCGTGCGCGGTATGCCGTTGCTCCGTTTCAAAACGGGGGATATCTGTTACCGCCATACCGCCCCCTGTTCGTGCGGGCGGCATACGATCCGCCTGGGCCCTGTATTGGGGAGAAAAGGGCAAATGATCAAATACAAGGGGACGACCCTCTATCCCCCCGCCCTGTATGACATCCTCGACACGATACCGGAGGTGAAGAACTATGCCGTGGAGGTATACACAGGCGAGCTGGGCACGGATGAGATCCTCATACGCGTGGGAAGCGAAAGGCGGACAGACGCTTTCGCCAAAGAGATCAAAGACCTTTTCCGCTCGAAAATACGGGTAGCGCCCGCCATACGCTTCGCTACGGAGGAAGAAATCGCAAAAATTCAGCTGCCTGAGATGAGCAGGAAAACAATTAAATTCATAGATTCACGTTAATAGGTAAAGATGTAAACGAAGTGACGTGATGAAAGAGAAAAAGAGAAAAACAGGCTTTGCCATTGTAGGCTGCGGGCATATCGGGAAACGACATGCCGAAATGATCGTCCATGAAACGGATGCGGAGTTGATCGCCCTGTGCGATATCCGTCCCCCCCGGGAGCTGGGTATCGAGGGGTATGACGTCCCTTTCTTCGATGACTACCGGCAGATGCTGCAAGCGGGGCTGGAGATCGACGTCGTTTGTATCTGTACGCCCAACGGCCTGCACGCCTCCATGTCGGTGGAGGCGATCGAGGCGGGCTTTCATGTGGTGATCGAAAAGCCGGTGGCCTTGACCCTCGTCGATGCGGAAAAGGTGGTACACGCCTCCCTGAAGCATTGCAAACAGGCGTTCTGCGTGATGCAAAACCGCTACTCGCCTCCCGCCGTATGGATGAAAGAGGTGGTCGACTCGGGCAGGCTGGGCGAAATCTATATGGTACAGCTGAACTGCTATTGGAACAGGGACGAACGCTACTACAAACCCGGTGGCTGGCATGGAAGCAAGGCCTTGGACGGAGGCGTCCTGTTCACCCAGTTTTCCCATTTCATCGATATCATGTACTGGCTTTTCGGCGATATCTGTATGATCCAGGCACGGTTTGCCGACTTCAACCATGCACACCTGACCGACTTCGAGGATTCGGGCGTCGTCCTTTTCAATTTCATCAACGGCGGGATCGGTACGCTCAACTACTCCACCTCCGTTTGCGACAGGAATATGGAAAGCAGCCTGCTGGTCGTCGCCCAAAACGGCAGCGTGAAAATCGGCGGCCAGTATATGGACAAAGTGGAATATTGCCATATCCGCGACTATACCATGCCCGAACTGCCCCCCACCAATCCGGGCAACGACTATGGCGCCTACACGGGAACGGCTCAGAATCACCATTTCGTCATACGGAACGTCCTCCGCGTATTGTCCGGTACGCATACCGAATCCATTACGACAAACGTGCTGGAAGGGATGAAAGTGGTCGATATCATCCAGCGGATCTATGCCTTGAAGTCGCCACCGGAATAATTTTTCCATTTTGTTGGGTATAAATAGTTGTTATTTAAAAAAAAATGCACACATTTGGGGATGATAAAGATAATAAGGAAAGGTGTTTAACAAAGAGCGACGATCATGGAAGAGTCAGTGAAGAAAATGCATGAGGAAAGTGGTGAAAAAGAAATTTTGTATTCAAAAGCCATAAAGGCGGGGAAGCGGATTTATTACCTGGATGTAAAGAGGAATTTAAAGAACGATCTGTTTCTGGCAATCACGGAGAGCAAGAAGATCCAGTCGAAAGACGGGTTACAAGCCTCTTTCGAGAAGCATAAGATATTCCTTTACAAAGAGGATTTTGATAAATTTACCGATGGGATACATGATGTCATTGATTATATCAAGCGGTACAACGGCTATATGCCCCCGGTGGAAGATACCGGCGAAGAGGACGGCCGGGAAGAGGGTTCCGATGATATAAAGCTGGATATTGACTTCTAATTTATAGATTATAAATGTAATATATTTAAGTGCTATGCAAAACAGACGTAATTTTCTAAAGCAGGCGACGTTGTTGCTTGCAGGAGGCGCAGTGATGCCTCAGTTGTTATCTTCCTGCGGCGGGCCGGCAAAGACGATCGGGCTTCAGCTCTACTCCCTCAGAGACCTTGTCAAAGAGTCGGGTATTGAAACGGTATTGAAAACAGCCGCTAAGATCGGGTATAAGAACCTCGAGACAGCCGGCTATGACAACGGTAAGATCTATGGAAAATCACCCGCCGAGTTTAAAAAGCTGGTGGATGATTTAGGGATGAAATGCACCAGCGCCCACCTGGGACGCGATTTCTCCAAAGAGACGGAAGCCGAAGTGATGGCCTGGTGGGATAAGGCCATCGAAGCGCACAACGAATTGGGCGTAAAATACATGGTACAACCCTCCATGCCGGTAAACGACCAGACGACACAGGAAGACCTGAAGCTCTATTGCGATTACTTCACGACGGTCGGTATGAAGACCGCGGCGGCAAGCATCGCTTTCGGCTATCACAACCACTCCTTTGAGTTCCGGAAGATCGGCGACCAGCTGATCTACGATTTCCTCCTCGACAATGTAAGCAAGAACCATGTCTTCTTCCAGATGGATGTCTATTGGCTAACAGTGGGCGGCGGCGATCCTGTCGCTTACCTGAAAGCCCGCCCAAGCCAGTTCAGGACGATCCATATCAAAGATGATAAAGAGATCGGCGCAAGCGGGAAAATGGACTTCCAGCCCATCTTTGAACAGATGAAAGCCAACAACGTAAAAGACTGGTACGTAGAAGTAGAACAATACACCCAAAATGACCCCGTCGCCAGCGTAAAAGAAAGCTTCGACTTCCTGAACAAGGCAGCGTATGTCTATTGAGTGAGCATTTCCCCTTAAGATTCTTAAGGCTCTTTAGGCTCTTAAGAATCTTAAGCCCCTTAAGATTCTTAAAACCACTTATAATGACGAAGACTCACAATCGTGTGAAAAACAAATAGTATCCGTCATTATAACCGAGCGCAAGCAAGAACGTCATGTCGACCGAGCGCAGCGAGTGGAGACACCTCCGATCGCACCCGCCTGCCCTTTCGATCGGAGTTCCTATGTTTGTAATCTCGAATGAAAAAAGAAGCTAGGAGTAGGAT
>JAISRY010000190.1 GCA_031273385.1 Tannerellaceae bacterium
TTGTCCAGTCCGTAATCGTACTTGAGTTCCTTGATGCGGTTTTCGCAATTCGCCCGTCCGCGATACAACCGCCAAACATCTGCCGCGCTCAACTTAAGCGTAGTAACGTAACAGGTATAACGGTATCCGCCGAGTTCGATGTCATCTTCAAAGAGACGGAGTTGCTTGCCTGAAGCCTTGGGGCGTTCCGCCACTTTCTGGCGCACGGCTATCATCCGCCGCGGCGTTGACCATTCCTGCCCCTGATACGTAAACTCCGTAATCTCTATTCCCTTGTCTATCTTTAACCATGTCCTTTGAGCGGCTATCTTCCGCTGAATCGTTACATGCATCGGTACGGCGGTTATGTAGTCTATCTTACGGGTATCTTCTTCCAGATAATCAAATATATCCCCGCTGTAAAAGCCTGAATCCAAACGTAACAGGCCTATTTTCTTTTTCTCAAAAAACGACAGGGTTTCTTCCAGAAAAGCCTTGAAATTATTGGCGGTATGAGCGTCGCCCGAACGAAGCCAAAAGTTGGCAACCATCTCAATATCTGCCACAAATGCCAGTATGGGGTGTTGCGACTTGCGACCGGGTTTATGTTTGTTGTAGCCTTTGCGGCTGCCTTCCTGCTCTCCATAGCGCGTAATAACCGAAGAATCAATGTCCAGCGTGAAGTTGTCGAACTTCAAACTATTTAAGAACCACCGATAAAGTCCACCAAACACCGCATGAATCGAGGGAAGATTGAATTTGCGAAAATAACGTTCAAAGGCCTTATGTTCGGGCATCCGTTCCCAACCATACAGCCGCTGCAAATTGATGTCCATACGGGTGATATCCAGATGTGTAAACCGCTCTGCTCCACACCATAGTCCACTCATAAACAAAAGGAATAACTGTACGAGTGGATAGCCGCGGTTAGATCCCTGTAGCGGAAGAGGCAGAGTGGACAAATACGCAGCAAAGCCGCTTTGGTCTATCATCTTTTTCAGAATCGAAATCCCGCCCCATGAACTTATGGCCTTGTCTATAAATCGAATTTCTGTCTGCATTATATCATACCTTTTTTGTGCGAATTTAAGCATTTAATGAGAAATATCTTACAACATATCAGCTATTTGCTCTCCATATTTTCTAATGATGTCCATTAGAAAATATCGTCTTCAATATCAGGGGGTGGATAGTAGAGTATACCTAATGGACAATTTGGGTTTATTTGCACGGGAGGCATTTCCGGTATTTCTCGACTGAGGTTCGGTTACACTATTGTGTAGGTGCGGCTACATAACTGTATCGTCCGGACTACACAATTGTCTGTGTCCGGCTACACAATTAGGTACGTCCGGCTACACTATTGTGTAAAACCGGGGATTATTCATATTCCCCTTAAGCTCCTTAAGCCCTCTTAAGCCCCTTAAGAAACTTAAGCCCTGAAAGAAACTTAAGCCTCTTAAAGGGCAAACGAGGAGAAAGCCATGTGCGGTGGCTGAGCTTGTCGAAGCCAATTCTGCCAATTCTTTAATGCTGAAAATGCTGATTCGGATGTTAAACAACATATAAAAAGTGTATTGCTAAAACGTTTAATTATATATCTTTGTTTCGGAAATTTGGGAGAAAAAAAGCTTCTTTCATAACCCTGGGATTAACTTTTACACAATAAAATAATACTTTAAGACTATGAATGCAAACCTATCTATTCTTGTCGTGCCGAAATCCGGATATGGCCGGATATGTTTAAGAAAAGCGAGCGTCTTGTTGCTCTTATTTTTTATTTCCTTTGCCTCTTTCGCTCAGCAGCGGACAATCAGCGGCGTGGTGACCGATGAGCTGAAAGAGCCGTTGCTCGGTGTGACCGTACTGGTTAAAGGCGCCTCTATCGGTACCGCTACGGATATGAACGGAGCCTACTCCCTCCAAGTTCCCGCCGATGCGAAAACCCTCAGATTCTCTTTTCTTGGCTATGAAACGAAAGAGGTCGACATAAAGAACCAGACGGTGATTTATGTGCAACTGGCCGAATCGGTGAAAGCGCTGGAAGAGGTGACCGTCACGGCGCTGGGTATCTCCCGCGAGAAAAAGGCGCTGGGCTATTCGGTGGGAGAGGTCAAAGGGGAGAGCCTGACCAGGGTAACGCAGGAAAATGTGCTGGGGGCGCTATCGGGCAAAGTGGCCGGCGTTCAGATTCAGAACACCGGCGGAGACCCCGGATCCAGCGTGAGCATCATCATACGCGGCGCCACCTCGTTGGCGAACGACAACCAACCGATGTTTGTCGTCGACGGCGTGCCGGTCAGTAACGCGTTGAACAACGTGAGCCACCTGGGGAACGCCCATGTCGACTACGGGAACGCCATCGGCGACATCAACCCCAGCGATATCGAGAGCGTATCCATCCTGAAAGGGCCGAGCGCGGCGGCGTTGTACGGTTCGCGGGCAGGTAACGGCGTCGTGCTGATCACCACGAAAGCCGGCGTCAAGCGAAGCGGTATCGGCATTTCGGTCAATTCGAGCGTCGTTTTCGACAACCCTTATAGATACCTCAATACGCAAACCCGTTTCACCTCCGGCGAATTGCAATTCTCCGAAGATACGGGGACATGGTACGGGCCGGAGCTGGACGTGGGGAATGAAGAGCGGCAATGGAATTCGGGCGGCGTCAGGGCGCCCCTGGTCTCCTATCCCAACAAATGGGACGACTTTTTCGATAAGATGGGGTATACCGTAGATAATAATGTAGGGATATCCGGCAATTACGACAAGGGCAGTTTCCGTATCTCGTACGGCAATATGACCAACCAGGGGGTCGTGCCCAATACGGATTTGACCCGGAATACGCTGAACGTTTCGCCCCTTTACAAGATTCTGCCGAACCTGACGATTTCGGCGAACGTCAATATCTCAAAGACCGGCTCCGACAACCGTCCGGCAGGCGGCGGCAGCACATCCGAAAACACCGCCCTGTTAGCCCTCGAGCTTGTCCCTCCCCACGTCAATATCAACGACCTGAAAGACTACTGGCTGACCGAGGGGATGCAACAGCGGAGCTTCTCCGGTAAACAGGACAACCCCTATTTCCTGGCCTACGAGATGACGAACGCCTTTGCGAGGGATCGCGTGTTCGGGAACGTGAAAGTAGATTGGGACATCCTGAAGAACCTGTCGGTGATGGGGCGCTTCGCGTTGGATAACTTCAGCGAGTCGCGCGAGTCGCGGATTCCATGGAGCTATTCCTACCTCCGCAACGGTGCGTACGGTATCCAGGAAAGCGCACATGCGGAAATGAACGCCGACTTTCTGGCGACCTACAAGACGGCGTTCAGCGACTTCAGCCTCAACGCCTCTATCGGCGGAAACCTGATGTATGCGAATGGCCGGAGCATTACCAACCGGGCCGAGAAGCTGGTGATCCCCGACCTCTATACCCTCTCCAATGCCGACGGCGGCTTGACCACCTACGGCAACGGCATCTCCAGAAAAGCTATATATAGCCTCTACGGTATGGCGACGATCGGTTATCGGAACCTGGCCTACCTGGATGTGACGGCAAGGAACGACTGGTCGAGCACGTTGCCGCCCGACAACCGAAGCTATTTCTACCCCTCCGTCTCGTTGAGCCTGCTGGTCAATGAGCTGATCGGAATACCGACCTCCGAGCACATGCTGAAAGTGCGTGCAGGCCTGGCGCAAGTCGGGAACGACACCGGCCCGTACAGCCTCTATCAATCCTATTATATCAATAGCGATTGGGGAACGGTGAAGCGGATAGGCGTCCCCGGCAACCTCTTGTCCCCCGACCTGAAGCCGGAGATCGCCACGTCGCAGGAGTTCGGCATTGACGTCAACCTCTTCCACAACCGGATCGGCCTGAGCGGTACCTATTATATATCGAACAATAAAAACCAGATTCTGAACCTTTCCGACCTCGCCCCCTCGTCCGGTTATACCTCCAAGAAGATCAACGCCGGGATGGTGCAGAGTACCGGCTGGGAGATCGAGCTGCGTACCGTTCCCGTCGAAACGAAAGACCTGAGGTGGGGGCTTGACTTTAACTTCTCAAGAAACCGGACGAAGATCAAAGAGCTGACCGAAGGGATGGATTTCATTACGCTGTACGAAACCGACGGCGCATTTGCCCGGACGCACGTCGGCGAATATATCGGCGACATCTGGGGTTATACCTATAAGAAAGTGGACGACCCCTCTTCGCCCTATCACGGATGGCCGCTGCTGACGGGGAATAAATCGTTGGGATATAACCTGCTGCAACTTAGGGAAGATGAGTCCATGGTCAAGATCGGGAACTTCAACCACGACCTCCTCCTGGGCGTATCGACCGATATCACCTATAAATCGCTCACCCTGTCCGCCATGTTCGATTGCAGGATCGGCGGCGACTTCTTCTCCGCTACGGAGCGGCGGCTGGTCAATGGCGGGCATCTGCTCTCCTCTTTCCAGGGCGTTCCCTACAAGGATGCCAACAACCTGCCCAACGAAATCAAGGCTAACCTCAGCCACTACCTGGGGAGATGGGTCGGAGGACATACGCAGGGGCTGGGCGGCTTCGCCTACCCCGAATGGTCGGCCTGGTATTCGTATACCAATATGCTTCCCTTTAGCGGGGCATTCGTCCCCGGCGTATACCTGGACGAGAACGGCGAATATGTCGAGAACCTGGGAGACCCCGCTACGACGGGCTACGGTGTGGCAGGGCTGGTGGTCGGCGAAAACATGTGGCAATATGCCGATCTGTTTATCCACGACGCCTCCTATATCAAAATGCGTGAGGTCGCCCTCTCTTACAGCCTGCCCCGCGAATGGTTGCAGCCCATCCATGTACAACGGGTAAGCCTTTCGCTCTTTTGCCGCAACGTCATGCTGTGGACGAAAAACAAGATCAATGCCGACCCCGAACGGGCTTTCAATATTAATAACGGAGCTTTGCAGCAGGGGCTTGAAAAGTACAACCTCATCCCGCAGACGTTCTCTTTCGGGGCGAAGCTTTCCTTTGATTTCTGATCACCTAATCGAATAAAAAAACAAGCTATATGAAAAGAAAGAACATCCTATTCACCGGCTTCTTT
>JAISRY010000250.1 GCA_031273385.1 Tannerellaceae bacterium
GAATGACAATCCTTAGAAAATGAAAGAAATTGCCGCTTTTATAGCAGAATATGCCGGCTGTCTTTTGGGCTCCGGCGTACACACTTCGCGGGTTATACGCAATTCCAAACGTATCGGCGAATCGTTCGGCGTGACCGTGCAAATGACCGCTTTCCACAAAAGTATCGTCCTGACGATCTATGATAACGCAGGGACGGATGTGTTTACCAAAGTGGTTGACATACCCGTTTTGCCGATCAGTTTTGAATACAATTCCGAACTGAGCTCGTTGAGTTGGGAGGCTTACGATAAGCGGTTGCCGCTGGATGTGTTGTGGGAAAAATACCATCAGATCAAAGCCAAACCTAAGATGCCCTCGTCCCTGATCCTGTTGCTGACGGGGTTGGCCAATGCCTCTTTCTGCCGCCTGTTCAACGGCGATTGGATCTCCGTCGGGATTGTGTTTCTGGCTACGCTCACCGGCTTTTTTATCCGGCAACAGATGCAGCGGAGGGGGGTCAACCATTTTATCGTCTTTACCGTTTCAGCCTTTTTTGCCGCCATGTGCGCATCCGCCACGCTATTGTTCGACAGTACGGCGGAAATCGCCATCGCGACAAGCGTCCTCTATTTAATACCCGGCGTTCCGCTGATCAATGGCGTGATCGATATCATCGAGGGGCACACCTTGACGGGATGTTCCCGCCTGATACAGGCTTTCCTGCTGATTATCTGTATTTCCGTAGGGCTCTCTTTCCCCATGTTATTATTTAAAAACAGTTTACTATGATACTGACGGATATCCTTATGGATGGCTCCCTGGCAGCCATAGCCGGCATCGGTTTCGGCGCCATCTCATATCCTCCGCGGCGGGCGTTTAAGTACATCGCCATCTTAGCGGCGGTCGGCCATGCCATCCGTTTCTGCATGATGAATTACCTCCACTCCGATATCGCGATCGCCTCTTTCTTCGCTTCACTGGCTATCGGTATATTGGCCTTGTGGTTCGGGAAGTTATCCTACTGCCCCATGACGGTCTTGTATATTCCCGCATTACTGCCCATGATTCCGGGCATGTATGCCTACAGGACGATTTTTGCCCTGGTGATGTTTATGCAGCATTTGCAGGATACCGTTTGTGCGGAACACTATATGCAGGAGATATTCTCGAATGCCATCGTAACGGTCAGTACGGTCTTTTTATTGGCCGTAGGGGCGACAACGCTCATTTTTATATTCCCCAAAAGAGCCTACTCCATGACCCGGCGAAAGGAATAAATATTATCTTTGTGCCGGAAAGAATAAACGATACTTATCATGAACAATAAAACGAAACGTCTCACTATCCCTTTGTACCTGCAGATTCTCCTGGGAATGGTCGCCGGCATCGTCATCGGGATAACGGCTTTGTTTATACATGCCGAAACCGCTGTCAGCCACTGGGTCACACCCTGGGGACAGCTGTTTATCCGTATGCTGCAACTGATCGCCATCCCCCTGATTTTTGTGACATTAGTGAAAGGCGTTTCCGGACTGAAAGACATCAGTAAATTCTCCAAGCTGGGGACAAAGACGTTGCTTATCTATTTATGTTTCATCACCATATCCGCCTCTTTCGGTATCGGGGCGGGGCTGGTAGCCCATCCCGGCGACCTGGTCAACAAGGATATAGCCGCCGGCCTGCAGGAGACCTATCACACCGTTATCGCCGAAAAGGCGTTGGCCGCCGAACAGGTACAGGAGCAGGGGCCTTTGAATTTCCTGAACGACATCGTACCGGGCAACATCATACATGCCGCCGGCAATAATTCAAACATATTACAGGTTATTTTCTTTGCTATCCTTTTTGCCGTCGCCCTTTTACTGATCCCACAGGAAAAGGCCAAACCGGTCATTGACCTCTTTGACGGGCTGAACGATATTATCCTCAAAATGGTCGACTTCATTATCCGGCTCGCTCCCATCGGGGTAGCCGCGCTTATGGCCGGGCTGGTCACCGATTTCAAGGGGGACGGGAGCATATTCAGCGCCTTGGGGCTGTATGCCGCGACGGTTGCCGTTGCCATGTTTGCCATTATGTTTCTCTTTTACCCGTTGATGATTAGGCTGTTCGGAGGGAAGATACGCGTCAGGGACTTTCTCCGCGCGATGTATCCGGTACAGCTTTTTGCCTTTACGACCAGCAGCAGCGCCGTCACCCTGCCGGTCACCATGAAAGCGACGGAAAATGAGCTGAACGTATCAAAGGAGGTCTCTTCCTTTGTTTTGCCGATAGGCGTTACCGTCAATATGGACGGCACATCGTGCTATCAGGCGATCGCTATCCTCTTTATTGCGCAGGTATTGGGTATAGACCTGACGCTCTCGCAAATACTGACGGTCTTATTTATGACTATCCTCTCCTCTATCGGGACGCCGGGTATACCGGGCGGCACATACGTCATACTGGCTATGGTACTGACTTCGGTCGGTATTCCCGCCGAGGGGCTGGCGTTGATTATCGGTATCGACCGTCCCCTCGACATGCTGCGCACCGCCGTCAACGTCACCGGCGATGCCGCCGTAGCCTGTATGATCGATCAGAACGATAAAAAGAAACTTATTAATACCACATAAATGATGAAACACAGACATTTCCACACGCAACTATTCGTTTACCTGATGATCGCCATGGCGCTTTCCTGTTCTGAAAACAACGTAAGCAGGGTCGGCAAAGAGAGTCCTAACTACAGCCGAAATTTTGCTTTTGAAGATAAACGGACGCAGTCAAAAGTCGATTCGCTGATGGCAAATATGACGCTGGACGAAAAGATTGCCCAGCTGTGCGGCATCCGTCCATCGGAGCTGCTTGACGAAAACCGGAAGTTCTCGATCGAGAAATGCCGCGAGAAAATCCCACACGGTATCGGGCACATCAGCCAGTATGCCTCGTCGATGGGGCTGATGCCGGAAGATTTACGGGATTTTGTGAACGGCGTCCGGCAATTTACGCTGACCGAAACGCCCTCCCGCATTCCGGTTATTTTTCACGAAGAATGTATCACCGGCTTTACTTCGCTGGCAGCGACCACTTTCCCGCAGCATATCGGTACGGCTTGCAGCTGGAATCCAGCGCTGATCGAGGAAAAGGCGGCGCTGACCGCACAGACCATGCGTAGCGCAGGCTGCGCCCAGGCGCTTTCCCCGATGCTCGACGTGTGTAAAACGCCCTATTTCGAACGTATGGAAGAGGGCTTCGGGGAAGACGGCTACCTGACCGCCCGCCTGGGGCTGGCGTTCGTCAACGGGTTGCAGCGCGAGGGATTCAGCCGCGGCGTTGCAGCGACAGCCAAGCATTATGCGGGGTATGCCGGCATTTATGACGAAAAGGAATTTATAGAGGAAACATTGATGCCTTTTGAGGCCGTCATACGCCTGGGCGGGGTGAAAGCCGTCATGCCCGGATACCATAAATATAACGATACGCACTGTACGGGGAGCAAGGAGTTGCTGACCGGCCTGCTGCGCGACTACATCGGTTTCGACGGGGTAGTCGTCTCCGATTACGGCGCCATTAACGCGTTGGGAGAGGGGAAAGCGTCCGCTGTACAGGCTATGAATGCCGGCACCGACATCGAACTGCCGACGCCCAACCGCTTCCTCTTTCTGAAAGAGGCGCTGGCCGAGGGATCAGTGACCGAAGAACGCTTCGACGCCTCTGTCCGGCGAGCCTTAACGCTGAAAGTCAGGATGGGGTTATTTGACGAAAATCCCCAGCTTTCGACGGAGGGGAAGCTTGACTTTGACCCTCCCGCACACCGCGAAGCCGCCTACCAACTGGCCGCCCAATCCGTTGTCCTGCTAAAAAACGACGGCATACTTCCCCTGAAGAAAGAGATCCGGAAAATAGCGCTGGTAGGGCCGAACGCCGGAGCCGTCCAATCCCTGCTCGGCGACTATACCTACCAGTCGATGAGCGCTTTCTTTTTCAATACGCCGGTTGACCTGGAAAACCCGCACCTGGTCACCCTCCACAAGGGGCTTATAAACAGGCTGCCGGATGGCATCGCGCTGGAACACGAGCGCGGTTGTGTATGGAATAAGCTGTCTGAAATCCAGATCAACGCCGTCGGTGGAGATCCCATCCTTAAAAAGGCAACGGCGAAAGAGATAAAAGGCCTGCCGGTACCTGACGAAAAACGGGCGATCCGCATCGCTTCGGAAAGCGACCTCGTTATTGCCGCCATGGGCGAAAACGTCTTCCTGTCGGGCGAGGGGCGCAACCGCAACACGATCCGCCTGCCGGAAGAACAGGAGGCTTTCGTCCGTAAAATGCTGGACACCGGCAAACCGGTCATCCTGATCATTTTCGGCGGGCGTCCGCTCTATATCACCGACTTCGAACCG
>JAISRY010000120.1 GCA_031273385.1 Tannerellaceae bacterium
TGGGATAATGGGATGCAATGGGCTGCGGCTACTGAGGTTGTTTTGTTATGGGAATTAGGTGGAAATGAGGTTTTTGTCGCACCTCTGGATTGCTTCACTGCGTTCGCAATGACGGATACTATTTGATTTTCAGGCGATTATGATTCGTTGTCATTATAATGTCGGTGTAATGAAGCAAGAGGGATCACCTGTCGATAAGTTTGCCTCCGATGGAGGCAGAGGTGGGAGGTAATCCATTCGTATACAGTACCCTTAGGGTACTGCATAGCTATGTTAGCTCTCTCCGAGAGCTCTCCACTCTCAATTCTCCACTCTCAATTCTCAATTCTCAACTCTACTAATGGTATAGGTATACGTCCCGGACAATGAGGTGTTCACAGCCTGCAAGGAAAAGCGGTAAATCTTTTTCCCCCAAACGTTTGACAAGCGGGGATCGTCTAACGGTATCGTCTCCACAGACGGCGTAAAGAGGTTTTTATCGTATGTCAGACGCACCTTTTCGTCGTTTACGCGGATGGTCGCTTCGCCCGGTACGGTGATATCTACCGTTCCCCATGTCAGGAAGTTGATCCGGTTAGGCGCTACCGCTTTATCCAGCGTGAACGTATCCTGCACTTTTACCGACGCCTTGTTCAGCGTATACGAACGTACCCATTTCTTTACATGCGCCCCTTGGGGGTAGGCCGTAGCGATATCGGCCGAGAAAACCATCCGTTTGGGGTTAAACGCCACGTTCGCCGCCTTGTATTCCCGCCCGTTCGCCTGCCCTATCCCGTTGATAAGGGGGAGGTTATGGTAGGCGCTCTGCATAGTCCATATCGTATAGCGTTCGCTGCTGAACGTTTGCCGGGTATAGGTGCCGACCCCGGCATCAATCAGGATAGGGGTGGCATTGAGGTAGAGGGAGAACGTTCCGGCGTCGTTATGGTTGTGGCTCTCCTCGTTGAAACCGCCTTTGGCCGCCAGGAAGAAGCCCCTTTCGTTTGTCATATAGCAAAATTCCGTCTCGGGATACCAGGTATAGGCGGGAGGCTGGTAGGCCGGCGTCGCGCTGTTCAGTTCGCCGGCATAGAGGAGGGTTTGCAACGTGCGGAAGATATCCCTCCCCGAAGAGAGCGGCTTTTTGCCCGACAGGTCGTTCAGATAGGCGGCATATTGCTTCATCACGTCGCTGCCGACCGCTTTCCCGTACCGGTAAATCAGGGGAGCGTCTCCCCCTCCTTTGGCCGAGGCGTCGGCAAAGTTGACCACCCACCCGTCGCCTACATACGAACGGGCGATATATTCCCCCATATTCCGGACGATAGGCTGGCCGAAGATATTGATCTTCCCTCCCGTACCGTCATACAGGAGCTGCAGGTAGTCGTACATTTTCCCCGCCGCGTGCCCCCAGTAGGATGGCCCCTCCTCACATGCGCCGTCGGTATGGGTATAGTTGATGAAGCGGTCGACCGAAATCATGGTCTGATAGACGGCCTCGCCCAGCTTATCGCGGTCGTTTTCAAGCAGGAGGAAACACTGGAGCACGTTAAAGTTGCACCAAGGATTCCAGTTGTTGACCAACACGCCCGGCCTGTAGTTAAAGGCCATCCACCAGAAGCTGTGATCATTGGCATACGTATCCAGGATCCTCTCCTGCAGCTCCTGCCGCAGGCGGGAGGAGATAACGGGGTTCACCCTGTCAAATTCCGTATGCATATAATAATAGACCCATGCCAGCAACGATCCCAGGTCGCCCGCCGTCAGGTCGATGACATGTTTTTTGTTGTCGGGCAGCGAGCGGTGGGATATCTGCTCGCCTCCCAGGTGGGCGGACAACACCCACGAACTCATTTCGCACGACAGGAATACGCCGTTGATCAACTGGTCGACAAACCGCCCTTTCCCCTCCGCCAGTTCAGCCATCAGCAGGTCGGCGATGGCCGCAGTGTTGTTGCCGAACGGCGTTTCCATGACCAGCCGGTTTCCGCTTCGCTCAAATTCAATGTAGTCGGTCGCTTTGACTACTTTCCACTCGTAGCCGAGCTGTTCTTCCCCCCGCTTGATAAAATAGGGTTTGCTCTCTCCCAGCAGGTTGTCCCACCCCGTCCGGTCGGCGTAGGCAGGATAGGGCACCCATTCCTGCCCGGTGACGA
This sequence comes from Tannerellaceae bacterium, assembly GCA_031273385.1. Taxonomy (GTDB): domain Bacteria; phylum Bacteroidota; class Bacteroidia; order Bacteroidales; family Tannerellaceae; genus DFXE01. Next base: position 2,136 of record JAISRY010000120.1, read on the forward strand.
CCACCGATTTCACAACGGATAAATCCGCCGCATGTTGCAGCAAATCCCGCTCCGTATACCCATACGCCCGTACACCCGTAAGGAGCGCTAGGACAGTCAGTAGCATTGCAATTCGTGTTTTCATTGTATAACAGGTTATTTTCCGCAAAGATACGGAGAATAATGCGTATATTCGCCGCATAATCAGGAAAGAAATGATCAAGTATATCTATCAATACCCTGAATGGCCGAATTTTAGATGGGACGAAAAGGCTATCGCCGCCATATTCGGAGAAGTCCGCCATTTACAGGGAAAGCTCACCGGACAAATGAGCGCATTGGGTTTTTCGTTACAAAAAGAGGCCTCGCTCAATACCTTGACGCTTGATGTGCTAAAATCGTCCGAAATTGAGGGTGAGAAGCTGAATTACAACGAAGTACGTTCATCCATTGCGCGGCGGTTAGGGATGGATGTAGCCGGTTTAATTCCTGTCGGCAGAGATGTAGAGGGCGTAGTGGAAATGATGCTTGACGCTACTCAAAACTACCTGCAACCGCTCACAGAAGAACGTCTTTTCAGTTGGTATTCAGCGCTTTTCCCTACCGGACGAAGCGGCATGTACAAAATAGATGTTGGGCGTTACCGCACAGGAAAAATGCAAATCGTTTCCGGCGCGATGGGGAAGGAAAAAGTTCATTACGAAGCGCCTGCCCCACAGCTTGTTGAAAAGGAGATGAACCTTTTTTTGGATTGGGTAAATACCGATACCCGGACAGACGCCGTATTAAAAGCCGGTATCGCGCATTTCTGGTTTATCATCATCCACCCTTTTGACGATGGAAACGGCCGTATGGCAAGAAGCATTTCCGATTTGCTGCTTGCCCGCGCCGACGGTAGCCCTGTGCGGTTTTACAGCATGTCGAACCAGCTACTTGCCGAGAGAAAAGGGTATTACGAAACGCTGCAAAGGGTACAATACAGCAGCGGAGATATTACCGAATGGATGGAATGGTTCCTCTATTGCCTGAAACACACCTTGCTGGACACAGAAAATACCTTGCGACACATCCTGCATAAAGCCGAATTTTGGAAAATACATAGCGATACACCGTTGAATAACAGGCAGCGGTTGATGTTAAACAGGCTATTGGATGGATTCGACGGCAAACTCAAATCCTCAAAATGGGCAAAAATAGCCAAATGTTCGCAAGACACCGCCTTACGGGATATCCAAGACCTGATAGACAAAGGGATATTAAAAAAAGAAGAAGCCGGCGGAAGAAGCACAAACTATGAATTACACGATGAAACAGAGATATAATTTTAGCATATTATGACATTAGACAAAACACAAACAGCATTTATTTCGGAGATAAAACTAAAAATCAGAGAGGCGCAATATGCAGCCTTAAAAACAGTCAATGTACAGTTGATCAATCTGTATTGGGAGATTGGAAAGTCCATAGTCGAAAAACAATCGGAAAGTTGGGGCAAAGCCATTGTTCCGACACTTTCGAAAGAGTTACAAAAAGATTTTCCTGGAAT
>JAISRY010000162.1 GCA_031273385.1 Tannerellaceae bacterium
TGTAATGACACATCATGTTTCCATTTCCACGAGAAAATGAGGTAATGAGGTTGGGATAATGGGATGCAATGGGCTGCGGCTACTGAGGTTGTTTTGTTTTTGGAATTAGGTGAAAATGAAGTTTTTGTCGCACCTCTGGATTGCTTCACTGCGTTCGCAATGACGGGCGTGTTTCTCCTGATAATCAATGCATTCGATTTTGTCGTGTGTGACCAAACGCCGGAGGCGTTACCCCTAAATAACCCCGTTCAAGCGGAGCGCAGAGCGGGGTATGGACAGACTACACCGGACATAACACCGAAGGTGTTTCCCTGTGAGGGGGCAACCCCATTTGGGGTTACGGGGATGGTGGGTATTTCACATACCCCGCTCTGCGCGTTGCTTGAACGGGGTATTTAGAGAAAACGCCTCCGGCGTAAAAGTTACTATCAGTTATATTTCAGGCGATTATGATTCGTCGTCATTATAAGATGCGCTTCAGGATGTCCGTACAATCTATTATTTATATGTCAAACTACTTATTTTGAAATAATAAACCGTCACTCCGGCAATAGGATGTGCTATCCCTGAGGGAACACGGTCACCGCTAAATTCTACCTGTGTTAGACTTTCTTTGGGATAATCTTCAGACGGGTTGACGATCAGGTAAAGGTCTACACTGTCGATCGTACCCTCTATATAAGAAGAAATACCCCAACTATTATATTCCGGATAATAGGACAATACCCCAAGCCGATCAGTGACTGTTTCTGCATTTTCAAAGTCGAGAGATTTATATTTCAAACTACTTATTTTGAAATAATAAATCGTCACTCCGGCAAGGGGAGATGTTATCCCTGAGGGAACACGATCACCGCTAAATTCTACCCGTGTTCGACTTTCTTGGGGATAATCTTCAGACGGGTTGACGATCAGGTAAAGATCTACACTGTCGATCGTACCCTCTATATGAGAAGCGATCCCCCAACTATCATATTCCGGATAATAGGACAATACCCCAACCAGATCAGTCACTTTTTCTGTATTTTCAGGGTCAAAGAAGAAAGTCGTTTCGTCCTGAGTCGCTTTTGAACCGGCCTGCTCAATATCGGACGAATCATCCAACTCTTCCGTTTTCTTGTTGCAGCCTCCTGTTGCAATCATAATAGATGCAATAATCAACAGGAACAATTGTTTTTTCGTTTTCATACGCTCTAATTTTAAATTTGTATGAACAAATGTGCGATCATAATTTGTTATCGACAATACCATTTATATGGTATTTATTTCTCGCAGCACACCCAGACGCGCGTAAACGCGAATGTAGAGACGCAAAATTTTGCGTCTCTACCATTGACATACCATCATTTCCACCCCAGACGGATACCACTATTCACTATTAATTATTCACTATAAAAGATTTCTTTGCCCTCTTTCGTCGTGTAGGATTTGATCACTTTGCCGCCGGCGTATATCTCGGTGCGGAGTTGTTTGCCGGATCGGGTGACGACGATGTCGAATGACTTGCCGAAAGCTTGTATGTTGCGTAGCGACATGGTGTTCCATGCGGCGGGGAGGCGGGGGGTCATTCGGAAAGAATGTAGTCCGGTGGGGCGGATGCCGAATAAGCCCTCGGTGATGATACGGCAATAGAGGCCGCTTTCTGCCGAGAGGTGACGCTGGCTTCCCTCCGGCCATGCTTCGATGGGGTAGGGGACGTGTTCGCCGAGCAGGCGTTGGTTGGAGTAGAACGACAGGTAATCGGTTGCTTTTTCCGTTTCGCCGCAGGCAAAGACGCCTCTTAAGGCGTAGAGCGTGGAGCGATCCCAGAACGTTTCGCTTCCCGCCTGGGTCAGCAGTCCGTCTTTTGTCCATAGACGGGGGGAGAAGAGGGCTTTTATGGTCTCTTCTTTCCGTTCGTATAGCCCTACGGTCAGCGGGATGCAGATCCATGAGCGCAACACATCGTTTTCCTTGTAGTATTTATAGGTGTCGAAGCCCTCTACCTCTCCGCCGAAATAGCGGTCTATGGCGATGCGCAGGCGTTTGGCCCCGGCGGTGTAGGAGGCTGTCGGTTTATGCAGGCTTTTGCCGAGGTAGGTTGCCGACAGGAGGGCGTCGTAATAGAGGGAAGAGGTGCAGAGGTTGGCCGTTCCCGACGGGAAACGCCTCTCCAGTTCGTCCGTATCGCTGGCGACTACGCCCGCTTCGTTGAGCTGCCTCCGGCAATATTCCAGGCACCATTCGATCAACGGCCAGAGTTCTTCCGCTTCGCCCCTGTCTCCCCTCGCCAGCGCATAACGGGCGGCGCCGTAGGCGATCATGGCGGCGTCTCCACGGTCGCCCGCACCCTGCCACACGTCCAGGCCCTCGGCAATGATGGAGCTGGGTATCTTCCGGTATTCGGGGTTCATGAAACGGGCAAAGTGGCGGTAGGCGTTTAGCGCGGACTCATTCCCTTTCGCGTAGCCCAGGTAGGGGAAAAAGGGGTTGACATATTCGGCCTGGTCGTTTGCCCAGATCGCGGCGTAATAGGACTCCCCTCCCGGCCCGTGCATCAATCCGCCTTTCGTTTCGTAGATACTCTCTGCGGCGCGTATCTTGGCGAAAGCGAAGAGCCTGTCCACCACCTTGTCGGGCGTTTCGAGCACCAGGTTATCCCACAGGGAGGCGATCAATTCCCGTCGCGCCCGCCATTCCTGACCGGTATCGAATGTGATCTCCTCCTCGTCCTCGCGGTAGCCGGCAAAGGTGACGCTGAAAGTGAGCTCCTCCCCGGCGTTCAGTGTCCTGGCCGCCTGGCCGCTGATGGTAGAAACCAGCCGGTAACTGCCCGCTACCCCTTTTGCCGCATCGGTGGCGATGACCGAACGGGCGGAGGGGATTTCAACCGGAAAGGCCTTCTCCCCCACATTGCGCAACACATATCGCTCACAAAAAGCAGGCTTGGAGACGGAGGGGAAGAGGATGCGCGTCAGCTCCAGGCGTCCGCCCTGCGGCGTCTCAAATACGCTGCGCACCGTCATCGTCCCATCGAGGGTGATCTCCTGTACCTTCTCACCCCGTAGCGACTGCCCGCCGACCGTCACCATATCCGTAATATCCCACGCGAAACGCCGCATCAGGCTGGCGTGCGTATCGTTCGGGCTGGTGCGCAACTGCGGCCACACCATGCTCCGGTTCAGCTGAAACGCCCCGGTCCCGTCCACCCCGTAGCGCAAGACGGTCGATACCCGCAACCCGCTCATCTCGATGTGATCCGCGTGCGGCAACCGCCCGTCTATCTTCCACGAAATACTTCCGTCCGGCTGTATCGACCACCTGTTTTCCACTGTCTTATCCTCTGCCGCGACAGATATGCCGCACAGTAGCCATGCGCCCGTCAGACAGGCTACGGCATAGCTTTTTATCTTCATATTCCCCATGATTTATTCGGTTCGCTGCCCAAGACCAGTTCCAACCGTCCGCCGTTGATGATGTCGGCATAGTCGATGTAACATTTGTCATACGCTTTTCCATTCAGCGAAGCCGACTGGATATAGACGTTCTCCGGCGTATTGTTGACGGTCGAAATGGTGAACGTTTGGCCATTATCCAGGTTGAAAACCACCTGGTCGAACAGCGGGCTGGCCAGTTCAAAACGTGTTTCGCCCGGACAAAGCGGATGGATACCGCAGGCGGCCAACACATACCATGCCGACATTTGCCCGACATCTTCGTTGCCGACCAACCCGTTTACCCCCTCCTTATAGGCGTGGCGGCACACGAAACGCACCCATTTCTGCGTCTTCCAAGGCTCGCCCAGGCGGTTGTACATAAACGGGATATGGTGTACCGGTTCGTTGGCGTGGTTGTAGTAATCGTTCCATAGCATATTCGAGGGGGTGTTTTCAAACAGCGTATCCAGTTCGGCCACCGTCGCCTCCCTGCCGCCGACCAGCGCCATAAGCCCCTCTACGTCGTGGGGCACGAACCATCCCTGCTGGAAAGGGTTGGACTCGGCGCATCCCCAGTCGTCCTGCAGTCGCCCTTTCGGGGGGATGGGATAAAAGTCGCCCCCCTCTTTCTGGCGCGGGCGAAACCAATGCATCTCCTCGTCCCAGATATAGCGGTAGGCTTTCGAACGAGCCAGGTAGTCCGCCCTCTCCTCCTCTTTGCCCAGCATACGCGCCAGTTCCGACATGCACCACTCGTAATAGCTGTATTCCAGCGTGGCCGATATGCTCCCGTCATAGCCGCCCGCCGGCCCGTTGCCGTACCGCTCCGTCGTGTTCACGGCATAGCGGTAGGCTTTCTCTATATCAAACCCCCTGATCCCTTTGGCGTAGGCGTCCGTAATGACGGAGATCGCCGGATTCCCCAACATACACCCGCTATAGGCGTTCAGGAACTCCCACCGTTCGAGGTACTCCTTTCCGCTCTCTTCCGCCAGCGTGACCAATGAATTGATCTGGTCGTTAACCAGCGTCGGGTTGATGATCGTCTGAAGCGGCATCTGGCTTCGGAACACATCCCACCCGCTGAAGATGGTACGTTTGCTAAACGTGCTGCTCGTATGGATCTGCCCGTCGCCTCCCCAGTATTTCCCGTCCACATCGGAGAAGAAACGCGGGTCGATCATCGTATGGTACAGGGCGGTATAGAAGATGCTCTTTTCCCCCTCCAATCCTCCCGAAACGGTGATCTTCCCCAACGCCTTATCCCACAGGGCGCGGTTCTTTTCATACACCTTTTCAAAGTCCCAACCGCGGATTTCCGCCTCCAGGTTCTTCCTGGCGCCCTCTTCGCTGACGAACGAGATACCGGCCTTAAGCAGTACCTGTTCATCTTTCGCCGTCTCAAACTCGGTGAAAAAGCCCAGGTGCCGCCCCTCATATTCCTTGACGTCGCGGATGATTTCGGAATT
>JAISRY010000208.1 GCA_031273385.1 Tannerellaceae bacterium
CCACAGCCCCAGTAAGCGCAACAGGATCGCGTTCAACCATATCCATCACCTCGGATGGGGCGAACTGTGCGATATGGGCGGCGTCTATATGCTCGGCGCATCGGAGGGCAGTACGGTGACCAATAATGTGATCCATCATGTCTACTCCTACGAATACGGCGGATGGGGCTTGTATACCGATGAGGGTTCTTATGGTATCGTGATGGAGAACAACCTGGTATATGCCTGCAAAGACGCCGGCTTCCACCAGCATTACGGCAAAGAGAACATCATCCGCAACAATGTTTTCGCCTCCAATTTCATCCATACGATCCAATTCTCACGTTTGGAGGAACACCTCTCCTATACGTTCACCAACAACATCATCTACCTCGACCGCGGGAAGCTCGTCACATTCTACGGCGAAAACGAATACCAGAAAGCCCATATCCGGTACGACAACAACTGCTATTGGGATGCCCGCAAGCAACCGCTTGAGTTCTACGGAAAATCCTTTGTCGAATGGAAAAAGCTGGGGAGGGATACACACTCTATCGTGGCAGACCCACTCTTTGCCAACCCTGTCCGGTATGACTTCCGTATCGGCAACCGCCAGGCAATAAAGAAGATCGGCTTCAAACCGTTCGACTACACCGAAGCCGGCGTATACGGCGACGACGCATGGAAAGCGAAAGCCGCCATGCCGGAAGCGTTGGAGAAAAAGTTTGACGCCGCCATTCATGCGCTCATGAACAGATAAATCAATAGTAAATTCATTCTACATAGATAAGATATGACTAAAAAAAAGAAACTACAAAAGTTGATGGGAGTTTTGTTTGACTGCTCGACAGACAACATATCACTACATCTTAAAAATATATTCAAAGAGAACGAACTGGACGAAAATTCAGTTACCGAGGAATTCTCGGTAACTGCATCGGATGGTAAAACCTACAAGACCAAACATTATAATCTGGATGCGATTATCCTTTAAAACATGATACATCTATATGGGAAAAGTCTATTACGCTCTGATCTGTACCGCTCTTCTGCTCTCTTGCCACAGGGAAAGCATTGTCTATGTCGCTCCCGATGGGGATGACCGGAACGCAGGAACTCAGGAGCAGCCATTGAAGAGTCTGGAAAGGGCGAAAAATGCCGTGCGGACGATACGCAGCGAAAAGCCCCGACAGCGGGTGACGGTCTGTTTCAAGGGCGGCGTTTATCCGTTGGAACAAACGGTCGCCTTTACGCCGGAAGATTCGGGGGAAGAGCAGTCGCCCGTTGTCTACAAAGCGATGGAGGGGGAAACGCCTGTTTTTACGGGCAGCAAAGCCCTCGGAAAGTGGACGGTAGTTGATGACGCAAGCGAATTGGCGCATCTATCGCCATCCCTGCACGGCAAGATCTATGTTACCGATCTTCCGGCGGCAGGGATTACCGATTACGGCGACCCTACCGACAAGGGGAAAAGGCCGGAGCTGATCTGCAACGGACAACTCCAGACCCTGGCACGCTGGCCTGACGACGGCTTTGTTCGCGCCGGACGGGCAAGGGGAGCGACGGCGCTGCCGGAGAACTATACCCGTGTGCATGGCACGAAAGAGGGCGTTTTTAGCTATTTGGACAGCTATCAGGACAGGTGGGCGTCCGAACCGGACATCCGCCTGGGCGGTTACTGGTATTGGGACTGGAGCGACGAGTTTCAGAAAGTAGACCTGTGGGACACCTCCTACCGTATCGTTTTTCTCTCTGAACCGTATCACAACTACGGATACAAGGATAGCCTGAGGTATTTCGGACTGAACCTGTTTTGCGAAATCGACCAACCGGGCGAATGGTATCTGAACCGGACGACGGGCAAGCTCTATTGGTATCCTCCGCAAGGCGTCGACCTTTCGACGGCGGACATAGCCCTGACCTGTTTCAACGAGCCTTATATGATCGAAATAAACGATTGCGCATACCTCACGTTGGAGGGATTGACTTTCAGGGAAAGCCGCGGATCGGCTATCCTGATCACTGGCGGAAAGAACAACAGGCTGTCCGGTTGCCGGATCGAACGTTTCGGCGTGGACGGCGTTCACATCACGGGCGGTACGGGGCATGGCGTCAGCGGGTGTTTCCTCTCGACGTTCGGATACGGCGGGCTGAAGATCGAGGGCGGAGACCGCAAGACGCTTGAGCCGGGCGGTCATTTCGTGGAGCATACCGTCGTCGAACATTTCTCCCTGTTCAAGCGAACGTATGAGCCGGCCATCCGTTTGGAGGGGTGCGGGATGCGTATCGCCAACAACCGTCTGCGCTATTCCTCTTCGTCGGCTATGCGCCTGGAGGGGAACGACCTTACGGTGGAGTACAACGAGGTGAGCCACGTGGTCAACGAATCCGACGACCAGGGCGCTCTTGATATGTGGTATAATCCGTCGTACAGGGGGAATGTCATCCGCTACAACCGCTGGTCGGACATAGCGGGCGGAACGAGGCACGGCGCGGCGGGCATCCGCTTCGACGACATGATATCGGGGACGCTGGTTTACGGCAACCTGTTCGAACGGTGCGGAGCGGTAGAGTTCGGCGCCGTGCAGATACACGGGGGGAAAGAGAACCGTATTGAGAACAATGTGTTTTACCGATGCCTGGCGGCGGTAAGCTTTTCTTCGTGGGGAGAGAAACGGTGGCTGGAGGCCTTGGAGAATCCCGTCATACGGCGGAAGCTATACGAAGAGGTCGACATCTTCTCTGATGTTTATCTCAAGAAATACCCCGAACTGAAAGATCTCCGCCAAAACGTCGATGCCAATACCATTACCGGCAACCTGGTCATCTCCTGTGAAAAGACGTTCATACGCATGAACGACCGGCAGACGGTGGGGAACAATACGGAGGTCGACGCAGGGGACAAAGCGATCGAAACCTTTTGTACGCCGGAGGTATTGGCAACGTATGGCCTTCAACCGATACCGGTCGGACAGATCGGCCCTAAAAACAATATATGGTTATGAACAGATTAGTTTATTTCTTACCGGTTTTATGCCTGACCGGTTGTGTATCGGACAACAGCGAAAAACGGCTGACCGGCTTTGTCGATCCTTTCATCGGTACGGCTTATGTAGGGCATACGCATCCGGCCGCCTCCCTGCCTTTTTCGATGGTTCAGGTCGGGCCGGATACCGGTATCGACGGATGGGAACATTGCTCCGGCTACCGCGATACGGACCGTTCGGTCATGGGATTTTCCCATACCCACCTGAGTGGCACGGGAGCGGCTGAGATGGGCGATATCATGATCATGCCTGTCGTGGGGGATATCCTGTTCGATGCCGGCACGGCCGAAAATCCCGACGCCGGATACCGTTCGCGCTTCCGGCAGGAGAACGAGGTCGCCCGTCCCGGATACTACAAGACCCTGCTGGACGATTACCGGATACAGGCGGAGATGACGCTAAAGCCCCGGACGGGTTTTCACCGTTACCTCTTCCCGGCAAGCGATAAGGCCGGCATCCTGTTGGATATGGCGCATGGTATCGGCGACGATACCTACGAAAGCTTTATCCGTGCGGTCGATGATTCGACCATTGTCGGCGTACGCAAATCAAACGGGTTCACGCGCGACCATGCCTACTATTTTGCCGCCCGTTTCTCTAAACCCTTCGGGCAAACCGTCGTGTGGCAAGACAGCGTCGTGACGGAAAGCCGTCAGGCGGAAGGCGTCAAGACCAAAATGCATATCCGCTTCAACACGTCGGAAGGCGAAGCGGTTCTGGTAAAGGTGGGGCTTTCCACCACCGGTGTCGATGGGGCTTTGAACAATGTAGATACGGAAATAGCCGGATGGGATTTTGAACGCATCAGGAAAGAGGCTGACCGGACATGGAACGACTACCTGTCCCGGATAGCCATCGAGCCAACCGGCGACCAGCAGAAAATATCGTTTTATACCAGCCTCTACCATGCGCTTTTGATGCCCAACTTAGTGACGGACGTCGACGGAAAATATACCGGATGGGACAAAGAGCTGCACCAGAGCGTCGATGGAGAGATGTACACCAACTTCTCTTTATGGGACACCTACCGTGCGCTTCATCCTTTCCTGAGCCTGCTCTATCCGGCGGAAAACAGCCGGTTCGTCAAGTCCATGCTCGAACGGCACAAACAAACGGGTCTCCTGCCCACCAACGAATATGGATTGTGCGAAACCTGGTGTATGATCGGCAATCATGCCGTCCCCGTCATCGTAGATGCATACCTCAAAGGCGATACCTCGTTCAGCCCCGAAGCGGCTTACGAAGCGATCAGGCATGCACAGACAGCAGAACATATGAAAGCCGACTGGTCGAACTACGATAAGTACGGCTATTTCCCGTTCGACCTGAGCGCCTCCGAATCGGTCTCCCGTACCCTGGAATCGGGCTACGACGACTATTGTGTGGCGTTGATGGCCAAAGCGCTGGGGAAAGAGGAGGATTATCAATTCTTCATGAACCGCGCCGGCTTCTACAAAAACCTGTACGACCCCTCCCTTATGTTAGTCAGGGGGCGCGACTCAAAGGGGCGTTGGCGTACCCCTTTCCACTCTTTCTCCCTCACCAGCGAATCGCAGGGCGGCGATTACACCGAGGGGAACGCCTGGCAATGGACATGGCACATACAGCACGATATCCCCGGACTGATCGGCCTGTTCGGTTCGAAAGAGGCGTTCGTCACGAAGCTGGACTCCCTGTTCTTTATCAATGTGGACGAGCTTCCCGGTATCGTGGAGGTGCCCGACGTCACCGGACTGATCGGTTTGTATGCGCACGGCAACGAGCCGAGCCACCACATCGCCTACGTCTATGCCTACGCGGACAGGCCGGACAAGACGGCTGAAATTATCCGCGAAATATTCGACAAGTACTACCTGCCGACGCGTGACGGCCTCTGCGGAAACGACGACTGCGGACAGATGTCGGCCTGGTATATCTTTTCGGGTATGGGCTTCTACCCCGTCGATCCGGTATCGGGCGAATATGTCCTGGGCGCTCCACAGATACCCCGCGTCACCTTGTCGCTTCCCAACGGCAACACCTTTACGGTCGTCGCAAACGGCCTCTCCGAAACCAACAAGTATGTCCGTTCCATCCGCCTCAACGGGCAACCCGTCACCCGAAAGTCCCTCCGCTACGAAGAGGTCATGAACGGGGGAATACTCGAGTTCGATATGGACGGCAAGGAAGACCTGACGCGTTATGTCGACCCGTTTATCGGGACGGCATACGTCGGCCATACGCACCCCGCCGCCCAATTGCCGTTCGGCATGGTGCAGGTCGGGCCGGATACGGGTACCGACAGGTGGGAACATTGTTCCGGCTACTTCGACGAAGACGCCTCGATCATCGGCTTCTCGCATACGCACCTGAGCGGCACAGGTTGTCCCGACATGGGCGATATCCTCTTCATGCCGGTAACGGGGGAGCCGTCGTTCGACCGGGGAGACGAAACGAACACCGCCACAGGGTATCGCTCGGCCTTTTCGCACGACACCGAAGAGGCGCGGCCGGGCTATTACAAAGTCCGGCTGGACGATTACGGCATCC
>JAISRY010000238.1 GCA_031273385.1 Tannerellaceae bacterium
GGAGACTTCTCCGACATCACCTATACCATACCGCTATCTTTCGGTATCACTGTCCGCAAAAACCTCGGACACCGATGGGCTGTCGAGAGTGGCCTTGTCTATACCTATCTCCTGACGAAATTCAAAAAGCAGGAGACAAGCGCTTACGAAGCCGGGCTGGAGTTGCATTACATAGGAATACCCCTCCATCTGGTCGCCTATCTGTGGAACGATACGAAATGGACGGTGTATGGCAGCGTCGGGGGGATGGCCGAGAAAGGGTTACGCGCAGTGTATACGCAGCATCAATACAGGCCGGATGCCGTCGTCTCGTCGACGGTTAAAACGTCCATCCCGAAGATGCAGTGGTCGTTGAGCGGTTCCGTCGGGGCTTCCTACCGGTTCTATAAGGAGTGGAGCATCTATGCGGAGCCGCGCCTCTCCTACTATTTTAAATCGGATCAGCCTTTGAGCACGCGCACCGAGCATCCGGTATGCGTTGAGCTGGGCATAGGCGTCCGGTACGAGTTTTGAAATAATCACCAAAAACAAATAGAAATGAAACGATTGATCTTTTTAATTGGTATGACGGCAGGCCTGTTTTTTTCAGGCTGCGACGATACGGTACGGGAAACGATAAAGTATGTGATCAACGAGCCGGTCGCTATGACAGCGGCGGAGTTCCGTAGCTTCCCCATCCGGACGAAAGCTCCACAGGAGATTGAGTCGCAGGGTAAGATCTGCTTCTACGAGGGATACCTCTATATCTGCGAGCCGGGAAAGGGTATCCATATTATCGACAACCGCAACCCCGCGTCGCCTCAGCCGGTAGGGTTTATTGAGCTATTGGGCAATGCCGACGTGGCGATCCGGGACGGTAAGCTGTATGCCGACGCCTATGTCGACCTGCTATGGTTCGACATCGCCAATCCCGCCCAACCGCAGTTGCTTGGCCGGATAGAAGAGCTGTTTAATGAGGCGCTGCCCGCTACGCAGAATGACTACGGATATGATTACAACATGTGTATGTCTGAAAAGGAGAAAGGGAATATCGTGATAGGCTGGACATTGAAAGAGCGATCCGAAGAGGTCGTCCGCTACCGCGGTAATGGCGAATATCTCTATCTCAATGAGATGTCCCCCAACTCGGGAGGCGGAGCGATAGCCAACGGAACGAACGGAGTGAACGGCTCCATGTCTCGGTTCGGGTTGTATAAGGATTACCTCTATTCGGTCATCAATTATACGATGGCCATTATCGACCTTTCCGGCGCAGAGCCTGTAAAAGCGGCGGATGGGATATACATTGGAGATGTGGAAACCATCTTTAGTTATGGGGATAACCTATTCCTGGGAACGCCTACCGGGATGTCGATCTATTCGGTAAAAGACCCGTTGGCTCCCGAATGGATGTCTACCGTATGGCATGTCTTTGGATGCGACCCGGTAGTGGTGGAGAATGACCTGGCATACGTGACCGTCCATTCGGGTAATCTATGCGGACAGAACAATAATGAGTTACTGATCATAGATGTGAGCGACGTCAACAGTCCGAAACTGCTGGTATCGTACGCCATGACAAAACCAAAAGGGTTAGGGATTGATAATGGGACGCTTTTCCTGTGCGACGATGGGTTGAAAATCTATAAGGTAGGCGATCCGCAGCAGCTGATGGCAAACCGCTTAGTCCATTTCCAGAATATGGAGGGATACGACGTGATCCCATATAATAATGTATTGATGATGATCGCGGAGGATGGCCTGTACCAGTATGATTATTCCGATTTGGGAAAGATTACGCAGCTGAGCCGGATATCCGTCGGGAAGTAGCGGCCGGACAAGAAAAAAGGCTGCCCGTTTCCGGCGGACAGCCTTTTTTCGTTTATTTCAGTGTTCCCTGTTGGGCTTCCTGGATCATCTTTTCATTTGCCATGATGACGATCTCCACGCGGCGGTTCAGCGAACGTCCCTCCGGCGTACCGTTATCGGCAACGGGATCATGGACGCCTTTTCCCTCGTAGGTCATACGGTCGGTCGTGACGCCTTGCGACGTCAGGTAGTCGTATACGCTCTGGGCGCGTTTTTCAGACAACGTCTGATTGTAGTCCACCCTGCCGGTGTTGTCGGTAAACCCGATAATCTTGATATAGGTGTCGGCATGTTGCTTCAGGTTGGTGGAGAAGTTGCGCAAAGCCGTCTTGGAAGCGTCGCTCACCGTACTTGAGTTGGTGGCGAACAGAATACCCGAATCGAACGTGATCTTCAGCGCTTCGCCGTTGTTTACCACCTCCACCGTCGCATCGGGTACGGCATTTTCCAGCTCCTGCTTTTGCTTATCCATCTTTTTACCGATCAACGCGCCGGCCGTTCCGCCGACAACTGCGCCGATCACCGCTCCCAATGCCGTATTACCGGCCAACGCGCCTACGCCTGCGCCTACCGCGCCGCCCGCTCCAACGCCAATACCTGCACCCTTTACCGTATTACTCGCCCCGCACCCCGACAGGAGCAGCGCCAGGCAAATAACCGCAACAGCAGCTAATAATCCAATATTCTTCATACACTTTATAGTTTAAAACGGTCAATACCCTATTCCAGGTCAAATACATGGATAGAATCACAATAGCCCAACTCGCCCTCTATGATATAGGCGATCTCGTCGGGTTCAAACTTGCCGACGCCATCCTTTTGCGCATTCTCTACGACATAACGGGTCAACTCCTCTTCGTCAATGGCCACCTCGCCGTCGTCTTCAAGCTCTTCGTCGCTCAGGAATCCTTTCGATTCGTAGTAATCGTATATCAGGTCTACGATGTACGTAATCTCATCGTCGCTGAACTTGTCCTTTATCTCCTGTGGCAGATTGCTACGGATAAACCTGATCGAGTCGTCTCCGTCGTATTCCAATACATTTTCTTTCTCATCCATAATGTTTCATTTTTAAAGGATTAATTACGAGGGCAAATATACGATTTACTTTTCAATACGTATACGCGCATCCACAGCAAATAATCCCCTGTCGGTCGCCACCAGCGGATTAATATCCATCTCCTTTATTTCGGCGGCGAAGCGGAGCAGGGTCGAGAGGCGGACGATAATATCGGCGTACTCCTGTTCGTCGACCCCTTTCTGCCCTCGCGTACCTTTTATAATAGGATAGCCGCGCAAGGAATGGATCATCGAAAACGTCTCGTCATACGAAAGCGGCGCCAGCCCGTAAGAGACGTCTTTCAACACCTCGACGAAGATACCGCCCAATCCGCACAACAGCACGTGCCCGAAGCGGTCTTCATATTTCGCCCCGATAAACAACTCCTGCCCTTTCAGCATGGGTTGTACCATGACGGCGGTCACGTCCGGCAGCTTCATCATCCGCTCGTATTCGAAGACAAGGTGTTCTTCGCTGCGGATATTGAGGGCGACGCCCCCTATGTCGCTCTTATGGACGGGGCCGACAACCTTGGCCACTACCGGGTATTTGACACTGTTGGCAAAGGCGACAAGCTCCTCCTTATCGGTCGACGTGATCTCTTTCACCAACGGTATCCGGGCGATCTGCAACAGTTTGCGTACATCGTCGGGAGCTAAATAGCCGTCGCCCGGCAGGTTGTCTATCATGCGGCGTATTTCGGGAACATCCACCCCGTATAGCTGGATATCCGTACTGGCCGGCTTCGGTGTGTTCAATACGCGGGAAAGGGCGGCGCCGAGCGTCACTTCGTCCGAGAAGTTCACATGCCCTTTCTTGATGAAGCTTTTCACCTCCGGCCCGGCCGTCACGATGGACGGCAGGATGGGAAAGATCGGCTTCTTGCACTCTTCCATCTTCTTGTGAAGCACTTCGTATGTGTCATACAGCTTCACCAATCCCGGACTGCCGAAAATCACCATCATCAGGTCTACCTCATCGAAACGGCGTTCGCAGTAGTCGATAGCGGTAGCCAGGTGTTCCGGCGTGCCGGTTCCGATAATATCAATCGGGTTGCCTACCGCCGAACCCGGGTACAGCTTTGTCTTCAACTCGTCGGCTACCGGCCCCTCCAGGTTGGGGACGTTGACTTGTCCTTTCGACAGGGCGTCGGCCAGCATGACCGCCGGGCCTCCGGCATGTGTGACAATGGCGCAGTTCTTCCCCTTTACCTCCTTCAGCGTAAAGATACAGGCTACCGTCGTCAGCTCCTCACGACTGAAACAGCGGACGATGCCCGCCTTGCGGAACAACGCCTCCACCGCCGAGTCGGAACTGGCGATGGCGCCGGTGTGCGACGATGCCGCACGCTTGCCCGACTCCGTACTCCCCGCCTTGATAGCGGCGATGCGGCATCCTTTACGGATCAACGACGAGGCATGGTACAGCAGTTTGTCGGGGTCTTTTATGCTTTCGACATAAATCATCTTCACCCGCGAATCGGTCTCCGGGTCGAAATGGCGGTCCATATATTCGATCACATCCTCCACGCCGATTTGTTTGGAGTTTCCCACCGTCCAGATCGAGGAGAAGCGTAGCCCTTTCGTCAGCGCAGACTCGATAATAAAGAGGGCTGTCCCTCCCGAGCTGGAGATAAAATCCACCCCGCCGGCATGAAATTCGGGCACCGGCTGGGTAAATACGCCATGGTAATGCATATTCATCACGCCGATACAGTTGGGGCCTATCAGGGATGCGCCGGTTTCGTTTACGGTTGCCAGGATCTGCTCTTCCAACACGCCGCCCTCTTTCGTCTCTTCGCCGAAGCCTGCCGAAACGACAATAAAGGCCTTTACGTTCTTCTCCCTGGCCAACACCTCAATGGTTTCCGGGCAGGACTTGCTGGGGATAGAGATGATAGCCAACTCCGTTTCCGGTATATCGCGTACGTTGTGGTATGATTTTAATCCCTGAACCTCCGCCTCTTTGGCATTGACTACATATAGTTCGCCCTTGTACTTTCCGTCCAACAGGTTTCTTACCGTCCGCCCGCCCGGTTTATGGACGTGGTTGGAACCTCCGACAACTACGATGCTCCGTGGATTGATTAACGCTTGATTGATCATAACATTTTGATTTTTTTATTCTATAATACGGCAGCAAATATAGCTTTTTTATTGACTTCCTCCCCGACAACGGCAAAATTATTTACATTTCGCCAAAAATCACCGGCAGTGATGATAATCAGCAAAAATGATTACCTTTGACGATACAGTAAATAAATAATAATAATATGTTCAGTAAAGAGACCTACATAGCCCGCCGGGCTAAATTGAAACAGACCGTAGGATCTGGTTTGTTGTTGTTTTTGGGAAATGAGGAGTCGGGGATGAATTATGCGGATAATACATACCACTTCCGCCAGGATTCTACTTTCCTCTACTTTTTCGGATTGCCTTATGCCGGCTTATCCGCTGTCATTGATATCGATCAGGACAGGGAGATTATTTTCGGCGATGAGCTGACGATCGACTCCATCGTGTGGATGGGGACGCAGCCTACGCTGAAAGAGAAAAGCGAACGTGTCGGGGTGCGTGAAACCCGTCCGTCCAACGAGTTGGAAAGCTACCTGAAAAACGGGCAACAGAAGAAACAGCCCATCCATTACCTGCCCGTATACCGCGCCGAACACCAGGTGAAGCTGCTGGCCTGGTTGGGCATCTATCCGGGGACGGAGAAGCCGTCCGTCCCTTTCATACAGGGTGTGGTGAACCAGCGGAACTATAAAAGCGAAGAGGAGGTGGCCGAGATCGAGAAAGCCTGTATCGTGACAGCCGACATGCACCTGGCGGCTATGCGCACGGTGCGTCCCGGTATACGCGAAAGCGAAGTGGCTGCCGTCGTAGGGGAGGTGGCTTTTGCCAAGGACTATCAACTCTCCTTTCCCATTATCGCTACGGTAAACGGGCAGACGCTTCATAACCACTACCATGGCAACATGATTAAGGAGGGCGATATGCTGTTGCTCGACGCCGGGGCGGAAACGGAGATGGGCTATGCCGGCGATATGTCGTCTACGATACCTGCCGGAAGCCGGTTTACGGCACGCCAGAAAGAGATCTACGACATTGCCGTCGCTTCGCATGAAGCAGCCGTCGCCGCTCTCAGGCCGGGCGTATTGTTTGAAGATATTTATGATTTGTCGGTCGGCGTGATTATGGAGGGGCTGAAAGGGCTTGGCTTCGTAAAAGGCGATCCCGCGGAAGCCGTCAAAGCCGGCGCACACGCCCTCTTCATGCCTTGCGGGCTGGGACACATGATGGGGCTTGACGTACATGATATGGAAAACCTGGGCGAGGTGTATGTCGGATATGACGGACGCCAGAAAAGCAGGCAGTTCGGGCGGAAATCGCTTCGCCTGGGACGCAAGCTGGAGCCGGGTTTTGTACTGACCATAGAGCCGGGCATCTATTTCATTCCCGAACTGATTGACCTATGGAGGGCGGAACGGAAGTTCGCCGAATTTATCAACTACGAAAAGGTAGCCGCCTATAAAGACTTCAGCGGTATCCGCAATGAAGAGGATTACCTGATTACCGAAACGGGAGCCCGCCTGCTGGGTAAAAAGATCCCCATCAGTACCGACGAGGTGGAAACATTCAGAGCCGGCTAAAAAAACGAAAGGCTGCCTTCACTCCCGAAGACAGCCTTTTCGATACCTTTTAAATCCCTTTCAACAACCCTCCAAGGGTTTCAGGAGTGACATCCGTTGCAACGATGACTCCTTTATCGTCAATCAAGAAACTTCTTAATCCCCTTTTCAGCTTATACTTGGCGTATAATGCCGACTTTTTACCCTGTTCTTCGTGCAATTGCGCCGTTCCCTCCAGTTTGTCCATTTTCACCGTTTCGGTAAAGACGGACTTCTTCTCGTCCAGCGAGACGGAATACATCACAATTTTGTCAGAACTGAACTTGCTTACTTCATTCGATAGACGTACATTGTTCGCTCTTGATCCGGCGTCGTAAGCCGCCCAGAAGCTGAGTAAGGTGTAGGTTCCCGAATGGTTTTGGAAATGAAAACCGTTCTTTTTTCCTAAAGACGTTATTTCCGGAGCGAGATCGCCCGGCGAAAAGCCTTCCACTTTTCCTGCGTCTTTTGTTACGGCCGATATTGTCAACGACAACACAGCCGCAATGAGAACGTAAGCTTTTACTTTCATACTTTGTCTTTTATGTTAAACATCCCTTATCTAAGGTCTTCTATTATTATAGAAACAGGAGGAAAACCCGCCGGTTTCCTCCCATTCCCATGAGCAATTTGCCCTTTTTTATTCTGCGCTTGCTTCTGCCGGAGCGACGGATGCTGCCGCTTCTGCTGCTTCGGCCTGTTTAGCCGCCTGTGCTGCCGCCAATATGTCGGCTTTCTTTTTTGCTACTTCGTCGGCTTTGGCCTTGTTCGCCTCTTTTTCGGCTTCCAAACGGCTTTTGGCTTCCGCTTTTGCGGCTTCCCTGTCCTTGTCTTTTTCCGCCTGGGCAGAAACTTGCCTGTCTTTCAGCCAGGCCTGGAACTTGGGTTCTACCTCCGCTTCGTCAAACGCGCCTTTTTTCACGCCTCCCAGCAAATGCTTCTTTAACAGAACGCCCTCGCGTGAAAGAATATTACGTGTCGTGTCGGTAGGTTGCGCCCCTACCTGTAACCAATACAAAGCCCTGTCGAAATTCAAATCTATTGTAGCAGGATTAGTGTTCGGATTATAAGAACCTATCCTTTCAATAAATTTTCCATCACGTGGAGCCCT
>JAISRY010000045.1 GCA_031273385.1 Tannerellaceae bacterium
CTGTTTCTTAGAAAATAAGAAACAAGAATCTTTGTCTATATCAAGGAAATGTCTTAAATTACGCGCGAGGCATATATATATATATATATATGAGAATCCCGCCCCCAACAGACACCGAAGCGAATGAGAACAGGAATGGATAGTAAATAGATTTTCTTTGCGGTCATCATTTCATGGTTTATGTTCGTCTCTATATATGTAATCGCAAGAAAAGAGAAAAACCCTTAGTCTGCATGCAAAAAAAATGAATATTTTTTTCAAACATACGTTCGATAGGGTGCATTTCAAATTGTCGCATTATATTTCAAAGACTCTCTTAAGCCCGGAGGGCGGAATTTTCATAACCGCAGATCAACGACCTGAGGGAGAATGATGCGCCCCCTCTGCCTGAAGGACTGTGTTATATCTTAAAAGATTGTCCTGCCTTTCAGGCAGTGTTAGTGTGGTTGCCATCTCCCGCAGGTCGTTGACCTGCGGTTATGAAAATCATGCCCTTCGGGCATCTCTTGTTTGGGATTACCATATATCAGGCTTCGACAGGCTCAGTCACCGCGGTATGTCTATGGTAGAGACGCAAAATTTTGCGTCTCTACACGCACACCCTCCCTCTTCCTATAAAACGTCATGTCGAGTGTCCAATAAAGAGGAGGCGCTTTACGTTCACCTATGTTCACCTTAGCTTCACCGCATGTGGGTATCAGTCAGTGTGTTGCGCGGGAGGTGAAGCTGTGAAGCTAAAAAAGGGAACTTTATATGGGAGGTTTTTTACTCTTTTTGAGGTGTTTTTTTTGATTTTTTGGGATAGTTGGCGTGCATTTTATTTTTATATTTGTCAGGTATATAATAAAAACACTAATCCAAATGAAAGAGTATTCTATCCATTCCTTTATTCAGGAAACCGCACAAAGTAATGCCGATGGGGGGCTTTACGAACAGGAAAAGCAATACCTGCTGGAATTGAATATCCGGAATCAAACGGTGATGATTAAAAAGGGAGGCATGGTCGCGTATGATGGCGACGTGCAACTCGAAGTAGGCGCTACCATGATGAAAGTAAAAGGTACCGGACGCGTTTATGTCGCCGATTATGCCAAAGCACACGAAGAAACCATCAGATCCAATGTAAAGATGATGATATGCGTGGACGACTGGGTGATCCGCCCAACCGTATGATGATCCCCCCCCCCTCTGAAAAGGGATTAGTTATCCAGCCAAAGCAGGGGGTTCAGCTTGTCTTTTTCTTTTCTTAACTGGAAGTTGAGAATGGTGGAGTTGTCGTTTTCCGTATCGGTAAAGATCTTTCCGATCGACTGCCGGGTGGCCACTTTCTCTCCCTGTTGGACGTAGACGCGACTGAGGTTGCTGTATACGGTCAGGTAATTGCCGTGCCGTACGATGACGGAGTTGTTATAGCCCGGTATGACAAAGATGCGGGTCACTTCGCCGTTGAATATGGCGCAGGCGTCGGCGCCGGCTGTGGTTTGGATATCTATGCCGCTGTTGTCGATGCGGACGTAGGGCAGTTCGGGATGTTGCTGTTCGCCGAAAGTCCCGACAATCCGGTATTGTCCCGTCACGGGCATGGGCAGACGCCCGCGGTTGTTCACAAAATTGGTCGATAATGTTTTCTCCGCTTTCGTCATGGCATAGCCTCCCTGCGTATCGGCGACACGTTCGCCGGTGGATGGTTCGGGCGCTTTCTTGCCTTCGGCTGCCGCCTTTTCCCGTTCGCGCCGTTCGCGTTCACGGGCGGAGCGTGCTTCCGTTTCGGCGTGTGCAATCTCTTCCGCGATCTGTTTCTCAATCTGACGGTTCAGGGCTTCGGCCTGGCGTTGTTTCTTTTTCAGTTCATCCTGGAGTTGTTTCTGTCTCTGGTTCAGTTGCTGCACCTCCCGCCTCTGGGTGGCTTCGGCCTGTTCCAGCTTTTCTTGCTCCGCTTCGCTGATCCTCACTAAATGTTGTTGTTCGGCGCGTGCTTTTTCCAGCTCCTGACGTTTGAGGTAGACATCTTTCTGTTTGTTGATGATCTCTCCGGCCTGTTTTTTCTGCCAGCCGGCATATTCGCGCAAATAGCGCATCCGGCGGAGCGACTGTGAAAAGTTATCGGCGGAGAGGATGAAGAGGAGTTTATCCTGCGACGTATGGCGCCGGTGGATACGCCGTACCGACTTCCCGTAGTTGTCGCGCTTGATGTCCAGCTCTTTTTCCAAAGAGACCAGTTCGACACGTATGGCGGCGATCTCCCTCTCGATGTCG
This sequence comes from Tannerellaceae bacterium, assembly GCA_031273385.1. Lineage (GTDB taxonomy): Bacteria > Bacteroidota > Bacteroidia > Bacteroidales > Tannerellaceae > DFXE01. The sequence continues at coordinate 2,257 of JAISRY010000045.1, forward strand.
GCCATCTCCTGGTTCAGCGTGTTGATGATGATTTTGCGCTCCCGGATCTGTTGGGCAAGGAGGTTGAGGCGGTTCAGCGAATGTTGTGCCGACTTCTTCGTCTCGGCCAGCAATTGGTTGGTGACTTCTATTTCAGCGAGGGCGGCTTTCCGTTGATTCTCCCATTCGCGAATCTTGGCTGACTTCTGTCCGAATACGGTTAGCGCCGATAGCAGCAATATGACAATCGCGGTATACCTCATCTCCGAATTATTTCTTCTTGTCACTGCCGCCCAGCCCTTTGACCATGTCGGCAAAGGTGATCTGTTTGTATTTGGCAGGGATGGAAAACTCCATATTCACCGGGACATTGGGCTGTATACGGGAGAAACGCATCCGTATCCCTCCCTCCGGAACGCCGTCCATCAGGAATTGTGCGCTCATCGCCATAGGGAACAGCTGCTCTTCCGTCGGCCGGAAATCATCGTATGCCCATTGCAGGGCGTACCGTTCGGATTCGTCGGCGATATGCGTGGAGAGGAGCTTCTCCCCGCCGTCGGCCATAAAGGTATAGCAGAGCTTCATGGCATCTTCGATCCGTATTTTCGCGTGCGACTTCTCCTGTGTGAGTTGGAAGCGGTTGTATTGGCGGGAGGATATCTCCTGTTCGCCGGGCATAAACAGATGGTTGGTGAACAACGCCTGTAAATTATAGAAGTTGAAAACGAGCGCCACCTGTCCCTTTAGCTCACCATAGCTCTCTATGGCATACCGTTTGTTCAACCGGTCGATCACTTTCACGCTATCCGTACTCAGCTCGATGCGGAACAGCTCAATCCCCAGCATGGGCTGTACCGATAGCTGAAAGGCGCTATCTTTCACCATCTTCAGGTCGACGCGCGAACTCAGCTCTTTCCCCGGAACCGTCAGATCCATATTCAGGCGGGCTGTGAGCGTCCGGTAGCGGAACGCTTTCTCCTGCATGGCGTCAAAAAACTCGTTATGCGCTTTCGCCCTTTCGGAAACAACGGGAGCGCCGGCCTCTTTTGAGCTTTTACAACCGCCCGCCGACAATAGGCAGGCGGCCAGTCCGCTCACTGCAACTAATCGAAAGAATTGTTTCATTTTGCCTCCTTGTCTTCTATATATACCTGTTCACTAATCTTACGGTCAAGCGTTGGGCTTTCCTTGCCCATCTCCCTGGCTTTCTTCCACTGTTCGACAGCCTTTTCTTTTTCCCCGCTCATGTAGAGGATATCGCCATAGTGGTCGACCAGCTCGACGCTCTTACCCTTATCCTTTTCCAGTGCGCTTTCGATATAAAGCCTGGCCAACGTATAATTTCCCTGCATAAAGAATATCCAGGCGTAGGTGTCCAGGTAGGTCGGATTGTCGGGCTCCAGTTTGATGGTCTGCGCGCTCATCCGTTCGGCTTTCTTCAGCTCTTTGTTGGAGAGGGAGAGGAAATAGGCGTAGTTGTTCAGTACGCTGATATTTTTCTCGTTGTATTTCAACGCCTCTTCATACGCTTCAAAGGCTTTCTCTTCCTGGCCTATCTGGTAGCTGATGTCTCCGATCTGCCCGTAAAAGTCCGATTTCAACGTCGCTTTATCTTCGGGGATCACCCCGATCCCTTCCTTATATATATCCATCGCTTTCTGATACTCCTTTTCCTGGTAATAGGCGATCCCCAGGTAGAAATAAAATTCCGGCATATCGGGGAACAGCTCCATGCATTTTCTACAGATACGGATGACTTCCGGCATATCCTGCACTTTCAACGAGAGGTTGAGCAGTTGTTGCCACGCCGCCATATTGTCCGGTTCCATTTCGGTGACCAACTGGAACTGGAACCTGGCTTCGTCGTTTTTATCCTGCGAAACAAGGAGGCTGCCGTACATCAGCTTCAGTTCGGCCTCTTCGGGATGCTGCTCCAGAAGCGTTTCAAACAGCGTATTGGCGCTCTTCGTCTCTTGCTGGGTCTGTTGCAGGCGGATAAAATAGCGGGAAAGGATGTTTACTTTTGTTTCGACATCCAGCTTGTCGTTGACCAGTGCGTCGCGGATCTGGCTTTCCGCCGCCGCTTTGTCGTTCATCGCTTCGTAATAATTGGCCATCGCCACGATGTAATAGGGATTCGACGGGTCGATGGTATAGGCTTTCCGGTAGGATTCTGAGGCTTTCTCTTTCTCGCCTTTCTCCAGGTGCAAGTCCCCCAGCATAATCAGGTAACGGGCTTCGGTGGGGTATTTGGCCGTCAGCTTTTCTATTTCGGCGAACGCCTTATCCGGCTGTTCCAGCAGGTTGTAGAGCTTATACTTTTGCATGGAGAGGCCATCGCTCATGCCGATGCTTGACTCCAGGGCGTCGTAGGCGTCGATGGCCTGCCCGATCTCCCCCTCCTGCGCCAGTGCATCTGCCAGGTAAAAGTTCAGCTCTACCTTTTCGGGATACATCCTGACCAGCTCTTCATACTCGGCTGCCGCTTCGCCATACATACCGAGGTTCCGGCTGATGGTGGCCAGCGCCATTTTGTAGGTGAAGTTGCCGGGGCTGTATTGCGTCGCCCGTTTCAGCAGCTCCACCGCCCTGTTCGGCTGTTCGAGCTGGATATAGAACGACGACAGTTCGTACAATACCGGGGCTGCCGTCGAATCCATCGCCAGGCAATGGAGAAAGAGGTCAAAGGCGGCGTCGTATTTCCCGGCCTGTTTCAGGTTCAACCCCTCATAGAAAAAGTAATCGAACTTCCGCCTGTTCGCCTCTTCCGCACCGGCGTTCGCGGCGGCGGAAAGGAACAACAGCGTCAGGAGCATACTATATATCGACTGTCTGGACATACCTTTCATTCTTTAGTGTTTCCCCGTATGGCCAAATCCTCCGGCTCCGCGTCCGGTATCGTCCAGCTCCTCCACCGGCGTCCATTCCACGCGGCTGTGTGCGGCGACGACCATCTGGCAGATGCGTTCGCCGTCATGGATCGTAAAGGGTTCGGAAGAGAGGTTGACCAGGATAACGCCGATCTCGCCCCGGTAATCGGCGTCGATCGTCCCGGGCGTATTCAGGAGTGAGATACCGTGTTTCAGCGCCATCCCGCTACGGGGGCGCATTTGCGCTTCATACCCTTCGGGGAGGGAGATGTATAGCCCGGTGGGGATCAGCTTCCGTTCCAGCGGCTGTAACTCGACCGGTTCCGCCAGGTTTGCGCGGATATCCATACCCGCCGACAGCGGCGTGGCGTATCCGGGGAGCGGATGGCGGGATTTATTGACAATTCTTACGTTCATCATATTCGATTATCTATCAAACGACAAATGTAAATAAAAAAACCGTAACTTTGCCACGCTTATTGATTTATACCGGACGCTACGGTAGCTTAAAAGAAACAGATGAAAACTAAAACAGGAATATTCAGTCAGGAATCATACGATGATTTAGATGACAATTTGGGTATTGTCATGCCGATACTAACGGAGTGTGACGTTGATGAAGACTTTACGGAGGGTATGGAAAAGATGGGGGCCGTGGCCACGGTGCCTATCCTCCCTTTGCGCAATATGGTGCTTTTCCCCGGCGTGGCCATGCCGGTGATGATCGGACGGTCCAAATCCATGCGCCTGGTCAAGGAGGCCTTGAAAACAAAGGCGCTGATCGGGGCGATCTGCCAGAAAGAGATGAATACGGAAGACCCGCTGCTGGACGACCTGTATTCGATCGGCGTCATCGCCGAAGTCGTCCGGATGTTGGAAATGCCGGATGGGACGACCACCGTTATCCTGCAAGGGAAGAAACGCTTCGAGCTGAAATGCCTGACACAGATAGAGCCTTTCCTCATAGGGAAAGTCGCGCTCCTTGAAGATACGATCCCGGATAAGAGAGACCGGGAGTTTGAGGCGCAGGTATCCACCATTAAGGATTTGACGATCAAAATGATCAGTTCGATCGCCGAGCCGCCCCGCGACCTGATCTTTGCGATAAAGAACAACAAAAACGTCCTCTATCTCGTCAACTTCTCAAGCAGCAATATCCCCTGCGCAGCGTCGGAGAAACAGGAGCTTCTCCTGATCGGCCACCTGAAAGACCGCGCCTACCGCCTGCTCATTATCCTGAACCGCGAATACCAGCTGATCGAGTTGAAGAACTCCATACAGATGAAAACGCACGAAGATATCAACCAGCAGCAGAAAGAGTACTTCCTCCAACAGCAGATCAAGACCATACAGGAGGAGCTGGGCGGAAATATCAACGAACTGGAGATAAAGGAGCTTCGCGGAAAGGCGATGAAAAAGAAATGGCCGCGCACCGTTGCCGAAGCGTTTGAGAAAGAGCTTCGCAAACTGGAACGCCTGCATCCCCAGTCGCCCGATTTCTCCATACAGACGCAATATGTACAAAGCATCGTCAATCTGCCCTGGCAGCAATACAGCAAGGATAATTTCAACCTCCCGCACGCACAACGTATCCTCGACCGCGACCATTACGGACTGGAAAAGGTCAAGGAGCGCATCATCGAACACCTGGCCGTCCTGAAATTAAAGGGGGATATGAAGTCGCCGATCATCTGCCTTTACGGGCCTCCCGGCGTGGGGAAGACCTCGTTGGGCAAGTCCGTCGCCGAAGCGTTGAACCGGAAATATGTCAGGATATCCCTGGGCGGGCTGCATGATGAAGCGGAGATCAGGGGGCACCGGCGTACCTATATCGGCGCCATGTCGGGGCGTATTATCCAAAACATTCAGAAAGCCGGGACGTCCAACCCGGTATTTATCCTGGACGAGATAGACAAAGTCACCAACGACTTTAAGGGAGACCCGGCTTCCGCCCTGCTTGAAGTCCTCGACCCGGAGCAAAACAACGCTTTCCACGACAACTACCTGGATATCGACTACGACCTGAGCAAAGTCCTTTTCATCGCGACGGCCAACAACCTCAACACCATCTCCCAGCCCCTGCTCGACCGCATGGAGCTGATCGAAGTCAGCGGCTATATCATGGAAGAAAAGATACAGATCGCCGCCAAACATCTTGTCCCCAAACAGATGGAAGCACACGGGCTTCCGAAAGGGAAAATCAGGTTTCAAAAGAAGACCCTGCAGGATATAGTCAACCATTACACCCGCGAAAGCGGCGTCCGCGAACTGGATAAGAAGATCGCAAAGATTATGCGCAAGCTGGCGCGGAAGATCGCGTCGGACGAACCGGTTCCCCCCGTTATCAAGCCGGAAGACCTGTACGGCTATTTAGGCGCGGTGCCGTATACGCTGGATAAATACCAGGGGAACGACTATGCCGGAGTGGTCACGGGGCTGGCATGGACGGCGGTCGGCGGTGAGATCCTTTTCGTCGAATCCAGCCTGAGCCGTGGGAAGAGTTCGAAGCTGACCCTGACCGGCAACCTGGGGGACGTCATGAAAGAGTCCGCCATCCTGGCGCTTGAGTATATCCATTCGCACGCCTCCCTGTTCGAGATCAACGAAGAGATGTTTGAGCAGTGGAACGTACATGTCCACGTCCCCGAAGGCGCCATCCCGAAAGACGGGCCGAGTGCGGGCATAACGATGGTCACTTCCCTGGTGTCGGCGTTTACGCAACGGAAAGTAAAGCGGGACATCGCCATGACGGGAGAGATTACGCTGCGGGGAAAAGTGCTGCCCGTAGGAGGGATCAAGGAAAAGATTCTGGCGGCGAAGCGTGCCGGTATAAAAGAACTGGTTCTCTGTAAGGAGAACCAGAAAGATATCCATGAAATCAAGCCCGACTACTTAAACGGGCTGACATTCCATTATGTCGACGATATCCGCGAAGTGGTTGAATTTGCTTTGCTGAAAGAGAAAGTCGACCATCCTCTTTTTTAATCAAAAGGGTGCATCCTCTTTCGGAAGAGTATGCATACTTTTTCGGAAAAGGATGCATACTCTTCCAGGAAAGGATGCATCCTCTTCCAGGAAATGTGAGGCCGGTCAAAACGCCCCGCGCATACGGTCTTCAAAAGCCGACAGGGCAGCCTTTGCGCCCTCGCCCATGGAGATGATGATCTGTTTGTAGGGGACGGTGGTCACGTCGCCGGCGGCATAAATGCCAGGCTGACTGGTGCGGCAGTGCGTGTCGGTCTCGATTTCCCCGATACGGTTCACGTTGACCGTTTCTTTGAAAGCGCCGCTGTTGGCCGTCAGTCCGATCTGGATAAAGATGCCGTCCAGTTCGACTACGCGCTCTTCGCCACTCTTGCGATCCTTGACGCGGATAGCGGTGACCTTTTCGCCGTTGCCAATGACTTCCAGCGTCTGTGAAGACGTAAAGATCTCTATATTCGACTGCTGCCGGGCTTTTTCCTGTAAGACGCTATCGGCTTTCAATTCATCCAGAAATTCCAATACCGTGACTTTCGAACAGATCCCCGAAAGGTCGATCGCCGCTTCGATACCGGAGTTCCCCCCGCCGACGACGGCGACATGCTTTCCTTTATAAAAGGGGCCGTCGCAATGCGGACAAAAGGCGACGCCCCGTCCGATATACTCCGCTTCGCCCGGCACGTTCAGCCTGCGCCAACTCGCTCCGGTAGCAATAATCAGCAACGGTGCGACAAAGGTCTCCCCTCCGCTCACCGAAACATGCTTCTCCTTTCCCACCACCTCCACTTTCTCTACGCGACGGTGTTCCAGCACGTCGATGGCGTAGCATTGGACATGCGCTTTCAGGTCGGCGGCCAACCGCTCGCCTGTCGTATGGGGGACGGATATCAGGTTTTCGATCCCTACCGTTTCTTTCACCTGCCCCCCTACCCTTTCGGCCAAAAGAGCGACTTTCAACCCTTTCCGTGCGGAATAGATGGCTGCCGAACAGCCCGAAGGCCCTCCTCCGGCAACGATCAGGTCATAGTTCTTTACCGTATGAACCGCCTGCGTAGCGTCTATCCCGTAATGGGCTTCCAGTTTCTCCAGCAACTCCCCGAAACCGGCTTTCCCTACGTGCAACAGTTTGTCGCCGGCAAAGACCGAGGGGACGGCTTGTATCTTCAATGCTTCCGTTTCATCCTGACAGACCGCACCGTCCACCGCCTCGTGGCGGATATGCCCGTTCAGCAACGCCATGAGGTTGAGGGACTGTACGACGTCGGGACAATTGGTACAGGTAAGGGAAAGATACGTCGTCAGGCGTATCTCTCCTTTCAAAGCCTTGACCCTGTTGCAGATGCTCTCGTCGGGGATGTTCTTCCCCTTGCCGTCGGCGTTGAGGATCGCCAGCAGCAGGGAACTGAACTCATGCCCGGATGGGACGCCCCGGAAACTGATTCCGGTAGCTTCCCCGTTCCTGAGCAGGGCGAATCCGGGATATTTCCCTTCATTCACCCTTACAGTGATCTTGTCTGACGTGGCGGCAACGTCGTTCAGCAATTGGAGTAACTCCTCCCTGCCCTCATGCCGGGGCGGGGAGGTGATATCCAATACGTAGTCTGCTGCCAATCCGGAGAAAAGGCTTCGAACTTGATCTTTTAATGTGGAGTCCAACATTTAGATTTTCCCTACTAAATCAATACTCGGCTTCAAAGTGGCATCGCCTTTTTTCCATTTAGCCGGGCATACCTCATTGGGGTGTGCGGCCACGAATTGTGCGGCTTCTACTTTTCTCAACAACTCGTCGGCGTTCCGTCCGATACCGTTGTCGTGTATTTCGGTAATTTTGATTTTCCCTTCCGGGTTGACAAGGAACGTGCCGCGATAGGCCAGCCCGTCTTCTTCAATCAATACGCCGAATGCGCGGCACAGCGCCCCTGTGGGATCGGCCAGCATCGGATAGTTGATTTTACGGATCGTTTCGGAAGCGTCATGCCACGCCTTGTGTACAAAATGAGTATCCGTACTCACGGAGTATACCTCTACGCCCAATTCCTGGAATTTGGCATACTTGTTCGCCATATCTTCCAATTCGGTGGGGCAGACAAACGTAAAGTCGGCCGGATAGAAAAAGAAAATAGCCCATTTCCCTGATAGATCGTTGTTGCTTACAGTCTTGAAAGCGCCTTTGTGATACGCCTGAACTTTAAATTCGGGCAATTGTGCATTAATAATCGGTTGCATACCATTTTGTTTTTAAGTAAATAAATCGTTTATCATGGGCAAATGTAGTCGCTTTATACGGCCTTTCCAATCCAATATCTCTATCCTTGCATAGACAAAATCTATAATAATTACCGTATGTAGAAGTCCAGTAGTTTCCGTTCGCCGATATACCCTTGCAGGTGGTCGTCTCGCTGCACCGCCCCGACGCCGGCAGGCGTACCGGTATAGATCAGGTCGCCCATCTTCAATGTGAAAAAGCGGCTGGCGTAGGCCACTATCCGGTCGACGGCAAAAAGCATATCCGCCGTATTGCCCTCCTGAACCCTCTTTCCGTTTATATCCAGGTGGAAAGGAATCCCCTGGATATTCCCGCCCGCATCATCGAGGGAGATAAACGACCCGATGGCCGCCGAATGGTCAAACGCTTTGCTGACCTCCCACGGCAACCCTTGCGCCCGCAACCGGCTCTGCGTGTCACGCGCAGTAAAATCAATCCCCACCGTCACTTCATTATAATACCGCGCCGCAAAACGCTCGGCAATATGCCTCCCCAAGCGGTTGATCTTAACGACGACCTCCGTTTCGTAATGAATCTCCGACGGAAAGTCGGGAATAAAAAACGGCTTCCCGTCCTTCAACAACGCCGTGTCGGGCTTCATAAAAAGCGCCGGCTCCGGCAATTCGATCTCGTGATGCAGCTCCCTGTTGTGAGCCTGATAATTCATCCCTACGGCAATAATCTTCATTT
>JAISRY010000049.1 GCA_031273385.1 Tannerellaceae bacterium
CTCACTAAATAGTATCATTATTATCCAAAGTAGTTTTATAAAGTAAATCGGATAAATGGTTGAATATCTGACATGAAAATAATCTACTTTGGATAATCTTTTACTTTGGATAAGAATAGCGAGCTTGCGGTTGTATGTATAATTTGTGCAAGGCCGTTCCACCCCGAAAGGCAAGATGTGAAGCCAAATATTCATCGTTGAACAAGTGTATCAGTGCGCGACAAATAATCAAGTCTTGCTCCACATATTTTTTTTCGACCCACGGTACAAATTCAGACCATTCAATAATAGCGTTTTCAGGTATCATCGTCAATTTCTATTTGTTCATTAATAATAATTCCCCATTTTTTATTTACTTGATATGTTGTTGATTTATCTACATTTTTAATGATGCTAAGCGGGAAGTTTCTAAAAGTCAAGTCTGCTTGTTTTGCTTTTTCAAATAGAACATCCGCAATTTCATCATATCCAAGTTCATCTAAAAGGTAACCTAATCGTTGAACGATTACGGTGTCGAAATCAACGAAGAAATCATTCTCAACCCGTTTAAAATCGATCACTTCTGCCAATTCATTGAGAACCGTAGCCACCCGGTTTATTCCTCCCACCTTTTTGAGATAAAATACCAAATCCATCGCGGTTAGTTCCGGGGTAGATACTTGAATATAACCGTTTCGGGTTTTTATCTGTTGAAGATACGTTGAAGGGATTTCTTTCTTTGTAACAAAAGTAATTTTCACATCATTTTTAGACTTCTCTCTCAATGGTTTTGATTCCACTACAAGCATCAAAACCATTGGTTGTTGGTGCGCAGCTCCATGCATGGCGGCGGCGCTCAAAAGAGCGATATAATACTTTTGCCCAAGATGTGCCATAAGTTGGTCAATATATTCAACGGCATCAACGACTCCCCTAAGAGCGTATTCCACCGGAATAACCACAAAAAAACCTCTCCAGACCGATTGGATTTTTTTCTTCAGTACAAGGCGATGCAGGATATTGTTGATATTCTGTTTTGTCATGTTCGGAAACAGCATATCAATCTCATCTCTCGAAAAAGTGATTTTACCCCGTTTGGGCAAATCTTCAATCCATCGACTCATTTTATCGTATCTATCCATTCCGTTCTTTTACTTACGCTGCATTTGCAAAAATACACTTTTTTTGATTATTATCGCAAATGTAGCGCAAAAGTATTTACATTGAAACTGCAAAAGTAATCGTTTTTTGATTACTTCCGCAGTTTCAATGTAATTGCAATTAAAAATTACCCTTATCGGTTCGATGATGTACAAACACGAAGGCTTTGAATTTGCCAAGAATTTGCTTCGCGAGGAGAAAATCAATGTGAAAAGCATGAAAGTTTGTGGCGCATAGTTGTAGTCTGGATTTTATTGTTACATTTGCCCCCGAATTAGGTTAAACGCCATAAATTATATAGGTATGGAGAGAAAAGATTATCGTTTTATTGTGTTATTCCTGGTGGCATGCGTGCTGTTTGTCGCTTCGTTTCCTGTCCGTTCGCAGATCGAGCATCCGTCGTCGTGGCCTCGTTTTGTAAATGATACGCTACAGAATGTCATGGTTCGGGACACGTTTCTATTCCAGTCTTTTGAAGAAGCGGAGACCGACACATGGAAGTATACGACAAACAATGCTACACGTTTTAACGCCTCTTCCGAGGGGATCAATGGACAAGGCGGCAACTATTCGCTCAAATTGCCCTCCGGATCTAATGTGACATTCAATGACTTTCAGACGCCTATATATAAGGATGTCATGATAAGAATAACATTCGGCGCAAAGAATTTGAACGAAAAAGAGTCTCTGACGGTCAAGGCAAACAGGGAAAACGGCTTTCTGAACAGAACCTGGGCAATCGCTCAGAGTAATAATTACATGCTGCAATACAGGGAAAAATCTATTGGGGATGATGGAGGAAGGATAAATCCTATCCAGGTAACCTCTAACCCTAAAAACATCCAACTGATTACGTCATCCCTAAAAGCAAACGGTTTCTTCTGTATCGACAGCGCCTTGGTACAGGGGGATATCCCTGCCTATTCCCTGTTTGAAGAAGAGGGGCTTTGGGGCGATACGGCGCGATGGAGCCATCTTCCGCCGGCACGTCACCGGAAAGCGCTCATAAACGGGGGCGTTACCGTCAACTCTACCGTCAGTTGCCAACAGGCTTCCATCGGAAACGGCTACCTGCATGTGGCCGAAAAGGGACGCCTGACGCTGGATAGCCTCACTTTATTCGATATGTCCGCATCCTTTACCTCTTTGGGAGAGGTGATCGTTAAAAAAGAGGTTACGGTATATAAAACGTTTGACGAGCCCGGCAAGTGGTATTTTGTTTCTTTCCCATTTGATGTCTATTTAGACGGTATTGATCAGCGATTCCAGTTGGAAGATGACCTGTTTACAGGTGAGGGAAACTACCTGTATGTGCTCTCCTACAACGGGAAAAAGCGGAGCGAAAGCAATAGCAGTCAAGGGAACTGGGAGGCGCTTTCCGCCGGCAAAATAGGCGATCAGCCTGTTTTCAGCAGAGGGAAAGGGTATCTGATCGCGTTGGATAACAAAGCGAATGACCAGACAATCGCTTTCTCCTCCACACCGGGGAAGTTACCGAAAGATTTTGGACAACATGTCCCTATCCCCGTTCAGGCGTTCGCCGGGAAAGGGACGAAAGAGCAACATGCCGGCTGGTATCTTTGCGGGAATCCGCTGGCCACCTCCCTGTCGCTTTCGCAGATCGCCGGTAACGCTGATCTGGACGGGAATATCTATGTCCATGAGGGTTCGTCATTCAAGGCTTATCCCATTGGAGGCGATTACAAACTGCCGCCCTATTCCGCTTTCTTCATAAAGGCAAAGAAAAGTACGGCGTTGCAACTGAAAAACGTGGCCTCTTCGAGAGATGAGGCGCTGATAGGGATGTCCAATCCGGCAGAGTCAAACGTCTCGGAACCGGAAATAACATCCTCCGTTTCCATCGCCGGCGCAGAGGGGGGAAGTGTGCGGAGCCATGTAGCGCACAACTATCTCTACCTGGAAAACCTGCCGCAGGAGGGACATATCCGCCTGCTTGATTTCATGGGACGGAAGCTCCTGCAACGGACAGTACCTGCCGGTTCGTCGTCCGTTCACCTGCCTGTCCCTGCCGGATTTTATATCCTGGTCGTCGAATCCGCCGGTTATCGTACGCAACATAAATGCCTGATTACGGGGTAAAATCTTGTTTAAATAGACGCATTGAAAGAAATTTCAATTACATTTGCATATCTATAAAAAAGCGTCTATTATGAAACATGTCATCTTATACCTGGCTATTGCATTGGTAATAGGGAGTTTTCCCCTCCGTGCGCAACAGGAGCAACAGGATTTGATTATCCGGTTGAACCATTATTCCGCCGATAAATACAAAGCGGCGGTCTATGATCTTCAGAAAAAATACCCCGGACAATACACGCCGGACAAAGACTGGGAAAAGGCTGTCGCAGAACTGCAACAGAAAAAGGAAGAGCTGACAAACAGGTTGAAAGCCGGCGATGTACAGGCTGGAAAGGAGGCCGCCCGTTTGCTCAAAAAGCTGGATGCCGTACTGCTGGCCAACCCCCTGTTGGCCGGCAAACCGGTGGTGAGTATCCACCGGACGTTAGCCGGCAGAGCCCGAAAAGCGATGAGTGGGGAGCTGGGTATCGCCCCCTCCAATTTCCAGAATAATTCGGAAATAGGGAAGCCCGCTACCGCATGGAAGAATGAGTTCGTATCCCTGCATATCTCCCCTAAAGGCATAGAACAGCAGACGCTTTTCAAACCTCAGGAGGGTGTCATCATCACTGACCCCGAACCGGCATTTGACGGGGAACGCATCCTCTATTCGTCGATCGGGACAAACAACCGCTGGCATCTCTTCGAGTTAGACCTGAAAACGACGACAGCCAAACAGGTTACGCCCGAAGCTTACCGGGATTTCGACAGCTTTGACGGCTGCTATACGCCCGGCGGGAAATACATTTTCTGCTCTACCGGCACGTTCCTGGGGCTTCCCTGTACCAACGGGGGGAATAAAATGTGCGGGCTCTTCCTGTACGACCCTGAAACGGGTAAAACCCGGCAGCTTACCTACGATCAGGACAGCAACTGGGGGCCGGTGGTACTCAGTAACGGGCTGATCCTCTACCAACGTTGGGAATATGCCGATATTCCCCACTCCAACACCCGCCACCTGTTCACGATGAATCCCGACGGTACCGGACAGTTGGCCTATTACGGCTCCAACTCATACTTCCCGACGGCATTCTTCGGCGCACGCCCTATCCCGCAGCATCCGACAGCTATTGTCGGCGTCGCCACGGGGCATCACAGCGTGTCGAGAAGCGGACGCCTCTTTGTCGTTGATCCGGCAAAAGGCAGACAAGAGGCCGACGGCGTAGTCTCCGAAATCCCCTATTCCGGCAGGAAAGCGGAAGCGGAGATCCGAGACCTCTACCCCAACGGTGCATGGCCACAGTTTCTCCACCCTTTCCCCTTGAGCGACACCTATTTCCTCGTCTCTATGAAAGCGTCCCCCAGCTCGCTATGGGGGCTTTACCTTGTCGATACGTTCGACAACGTCACCTTGATTGCGGAGGAGGAAAACAGCGCATACCTCGAACCCATCCTCCTGGAAAAGCAATCAATGCCTCCCGTCATCCCTGAGCGCGTAAGCGAAAGCGAAACGACGGCTACGGTTTATATACAAGACATCTACAAGGGAGAGGGGTTGAAAGGCATCCCGCAAGGGACGGTGAAAAAGCTGCGGATCGGCTCCTACAGCTTCAGCCCGATCAACCAGGGAGGGCTGCTTGGTACGATTGGGATGGACGGCCCGTGGGATGTGAAACGTATCCTCGGGGAGGTCGATGTCGAAGCCGACGGTTCCGCCATGTTTACCGTACCGGCCAATACGCCCGTTTTCGTACAACCGCTGGACGGGGAGGGGAAAGCGTTGCAATGGATGAGGAGTTGGTTTACGGCCATGCCCGGGGAGATGCTCTCCTGTATCGGTTGCCACGAAGACAGGAACACGATCCCCTCCGCCCAAATGAATATGGCTTCTCGCAAGAAGCCGCAGGCTATCAGGGAATGGTACGGAAAAGCACGCGGTTTCAGCTACCGGCACGAAGTACAGCCGGTATTGGATAAATATTGTATCTCCTGCCACCAGGATGAGGGAGATGCCCGGAAGCCCTACCTGAAAGGCGATAAATGGATCACGGACTGGTCTTCTGAGATCAGCGGAAGCGCCGATCCCTCTTATGGAGGCCATTTTACGGTATCATACGCCAACCTCCACCGCTACGTCCGCCGTCCGGGGATTGAAAGCGATATGCACATACTTGTCCCTATGGATGTTCACGCCGACCAGACCGAACTGATGCAGATCCTGATAAAGGGACACCATAACGTGTCGCCCGACAGGGAGGCGATAGAAAAGCTGGCCTGCTGGATTGATATGAACGCCCCTTTCCACGGACGGCGTTCGGACATCAGCAATTATCCGCACACAAAAAAATCAAGGGATTTGAAGAAACAATACAGCGCCATGTTCTGCGCTCCGGTGGATGACCTCGAATGGCTACCGGAGATAGGGACGGACATCCAGCCGGTATTGCCGGAACAGAAAACGCTTGAAAAGGGGGAAAGCACGTTGGATAAATGGCCGTTGTACGATCCCGCCAAGACGCCGTACAACAGCTGGCACGCCGCACAGAACGCCCAATTGGGATTGGGTAATTTCCAGCAAAAGATCGACCTCGGGGATGGCGTCGCGCTGGAACTCGTTAAAATACCGTCCGGCGTTTTCCTGATGGGAAGCGACTCCCACCCCGACGAGATGCCGCGCAGCAAAGTGGTCATCGACCGCCCGTTCTGGATGGGACGTTTTGAAATCACAAACGAGCAATACCGCCTCTTCAACCCCGAACACGACAGCCGCGACGAACACCGTCACGGGTATCAGTTCGCCCGCCGGGGCTATTCCATGAACCATGACGACCAGCCCGTTGTCCGCATCTCGTGGGAAGAGGCGATGGCTTTCTGTGAGTGGTTAAGCCAAAAGACCGGACTAAAAGTGACGCTGCCCACAGAAGCGCAATGGGAATGGGCTTGCCGTTCGGGAAGCGGTACGCCCTACTGGTTCGGGACGTCGGGCGCCGACTTCTCCCCGTATGCCAACCTGGGCGACATCAAGCTGAAAGAGTTTGCCGCCTGTACCGCTTATAAAAACTACGAAAGCGCCCGTATCCTCGAACATCCGAACAGGTACGACGACTGGATTCCGCGCGATACGACATACGACGACGGCGGCTTCATTTCCGAAGCCGTAGGGCGGTATATCCGTAGCCCGTGGGATTTGTACGATATGCACGGGAATGTGTGGGAGTGGACGCTGTCGAGTTACCAACCCTATCCGTATGCCGATACGGACGGACGGAATGTGATTGCCGCTTCGGATGGCAACAAGCGGGTCGCCAGGGGAGGGTCATGGTACGACCGCCCTTACCGCGCCACCTCCTCTTTCCGCCTCCCCTACCGTGAGTACCAGAAAGTATATAATGTAGGATTCCGTATCGTTATTATGGAGTAATCTTTACCGCATGAACCATCGCATATACCCCTTTCTCCTGCTGCTTTTCTCCCTTGTCCTCGCCACTTCGTGCGGGACAAGGAAGCGTATCCCTACTTCCCACGGCATGGAATCCCGCGCTGAACTGTCGCGCCGGTTCGGTGTCAGGATCACGCCGGAAGATCACCTTTATTTATACGCCGAGGCGTCGAAATGGCTGGGTACGCCGTATCGTTCGGGAGGAAACACGCTGCGGGGCGTCGACTGTTCGGGGTTTGTCGTCGCGGTATTCCGTGAGGTGTACGGCAAAAAGCTGGCACGAACGTCTGCCGGCATACTGAAAGAGAATTGCAGGAAAGTGAACCGCAGTAAATTACGCGAGGGCCACCTGGTCTTTTTCCGGACGGATAACAAAAAGAAAAAAGAGCCTAACCACGTAGGTATCTACCTGAAAAACGGCAAATTCGTCCATGCCAGCTCCTCCAAAGGCGTCATGGTGAGCAACCTCAGCGAACCCTATTATGTACGTGCCTGGATGACGGGAGGAGAAGTAAAATAGGGGCAAGATCGATAAAAGAAAAATAGAAGACATACACAATTGTATAGCCGGACGTAGACAGTTAGGTAGCCACTATTCACTATCTAACCGCATCCCGTATTCGCAGGAGTTTGGTCAGGAGATCTTCCAGGAGGTTTAGGGGGAGCATGTTGGTGGCGTCGGATTTGGCTTCGCTGGGGGTTGGGTGGGTTTCTATGAAGAGGCCGTCGGCGCCTACGGCTATGGCGGCTTTCGCTATCGTTTCGATCATGGCGGGTAAGCCGCCGGAGATGCCTGATGCCTGGTTGGGCTGTTGGAGCGAGTGGGTGGCATCCATGACTACCGGAAAGCCGAACTGTTGCATCCGAGGGATTCCCCGGTAGTCGACCACCAAGTCCGTATAACCGAACGTCGTGCCCCGTTCCGTAATCATGACCTGGTTATTTCCGGCATCCACCACTTTCTGTACGGCAAACTGCATGGCGTCGGGAGAGAGGAACTGCCCTTTCTTTATATTGACCATCTTGCCCGTTTCGGCGGCGGCAACCAACAAATCCGTCTGGCGGCACAGGAAAGCGGGGATCTGCAACGCATCCACATACCCGGCAGCCATCGCCGCTTCGCCGGATTCGTGGATATCGGTAATCACGGGAATATGGAACGTCTCCCCAATCCTGCGCAATATCCTGAGCGCTTTCTCGTCGCCAATGCCGGTAAAGGAATCTACACGCGAACGGTTGGCCTTACGGTAGGAGCCTTTAAAGATATAGGGAATACCCAACCGACCGGTGATCTCCACTATCTTTCCGGCAATCCGTAGCGCCATCTCCTCCCCCTCGATGATACAAGGGCCGGCCATCAGGAAAAAGTTCCTGTTCTGCTTAAAATCGTCTACTTTCATCATATTTGTTGCAAATATAATGCTTTTCATTATATTTGCAGGGAATACCATAAAAACAAAACGCTGATATGAAATGGCACAATCTGTTTATCGTCCTGTTATCCTTGGGGATAGCAGCCTGTTCGGGAGGAAAGGAAAACACCGGGGATGAGGAAAATGTAGAGACGGCGCTGCCCGAATCGGGGCATGAAGTCACGGTGATGACCCTCCAAGTATCGGACTTTAACCACGAACTCATCAGTAACGGAAAGCTAATGGCCGGCCAGTCGGTCAACCTGCGCTTCGAATCCGCCGAACCCATTGCCGCTATCTGGGTAAAGAACGGCGACAGGGTGACAAAAGGGCAAAAGCTGGCCGAGCTCGCCTCTTTCCGCCTTTCCAACAGCGCGTTCCAGGCAAAGGACGCACTGGACAGGGCTGCCCTCGAGATGCAGGACGTCCTGATCGGGCAGGGCTATGCGCCGGAGGATTCTGCCAAGATCCCCCCCGCTACGCTCCAACTGGCACGGACAAGGAGCGGGTACGACCAGGCCTTGGCGCAATACCGCCTCGCTTCGTTTGAAGAGCGGAACGCCGTCCTCGTCGCCCCTTTCGACGGGACGGTGGCCAACCTGACCGCCAAACCGTTCAACATCGCCTCCACCGCCGAACCGTTCTGCACCATCATGGACACACGCCACATGGAGGCCTCCTTTACCGTCTTGGAGGGCGAGCTACCCCTGATCAACGCCGGCGACAAGGTGGAGGTGATCCCTTTCGCCCTCCCCGATGGGAAAACAGAGGGGCGTATCTCGGAGATCAACCCCGTAGTGGATGAGAACGGGATGGTCAGCGTGAAAGCCGCCATCGTGAACGGGGGGAGGCTGTTTGAGGGGATGAACGTCCGCGTCAGTATCCAGCGTTCGCTGAAAGGGCAATTAGTCGTCCCCAAAGAGGCGGTCGTCCTCCGTTCGGGGAAACAGGTGGTCTTTACCCTCGTCGACGGAAAAGCCTATTGGGTCTATGTGCATACCGGACTGGAAAACGCCGGCCACTACATTATCACCGACGGGCTGAAAGAGGGAGATCAGGTGATTACGGGCGGAAACATTAATCTGGCGCACGAAAGCGCGGTGACGGTATTATGATCAAGTTCCTCTTAGCCCGCCCGATTGCGGTATTGATGGCCTTTACAGCCTGTTTCATCATTGGGCTGGTCACCTATTTTACCCTGCCGGTATCGCTGTTGCCCGACATCGCCATTCCGGAGATTACCATACAGATGCCCGGGGCGAACACCTCGGCGAGGGAACTGGAGAATACGGTCGTGAAACCCGTCCGCCAGCAACTGATGCAGGTCAGCCGCCTGCGCGATATCCGCAGCGAAACGCGCGACGGGATAGGCATTATCCATCTTGGCTTCGATTTCGGCACCAATACCGACCTGGCCTTTATCGAAGTCAACGAAAAGATCGACGCCGCCATGAACAACCTCCCCCGCGAGACGGAACGCCCAAGGGTAATCAAAGCCAGCGCGACGGATATCCCCGTCTTCTGCCTCAACCTGACGTTGAAAGAGGGTGCGCAGGATGAAGCGGAGAGCTTCCTCGCCCTCTCCGAGTTTGCCGAGATGGTGATCAAAAGGCGGATCGAACAGTTGCCCGAAGTGGCTATGGTCGACATCACCGGTACGGCTAAGCAGCAGGTACAGATCGTCCCCGATATGACATGGATGGCTACCGCCGGTATCACCCTCGACGATATCGAACAGGCTATCGCCTCCAACAATATCGAGCCGGGAAGCATGACCGTTCGCGACGGCTATTACGAATACAACATCAAATTCTCCGCCCTGCTCCGCTCCGCCGCCGACGTGGAGGATATCTACATCCGCAAAGAGGGGCGTATCTTTCAGCTAAAAGAGATGGCAAAAGTCTCCGTCGTGCCGGTAAAGGAGAGCGGCTTCTCGCTATCGAACGGGAAACGGGCGGTTACTTTAGCCATTATCAAACAGGCGGACGAGAACATGGATGCGATGAAGAAGTCGTTGCAGGAGACGATCGACTACTTCTCCGCCGTCTACCCCACGATCGAATTTAGCAT
>JAISRY010000090.1 GCA_031273385.1 Tannerellaceae bacterium
ACCTGGCGGGGTTTACTTCCCTCGATAGGCCCGACGATACCGGCGGCTTCCAACTGATCCATCAGGCGTCCGGCGCGGTTGTAACCGATCGAGAATTTGCGCTGGATAAGCGAAGTCGAACCCTGTTGCTGCGTGACAATCAGGTGGGCGGCTTCGTCAAACAGCGGATCACGGTCGGACAGGTCAACGGCTCCCGGCTTCTCGCCGTCGCTTTCGCCGGTAAATTCCGGTAGGGGATGAGCCGTAGGATAGCCCGTCTGCTCCCCGATAAAAGAGGCGATCTCTTCTACCTCCGGCGTATCGACAAATGCGCACTGTACGCGGATCGTCTCATTCCCTTGCGAGAAGAGCAGGTCGCCACGCCCGATCAGCTGATTGGCGCCGGGGGAATCCAGGATCGTGCGCGAGTCGATCATCGACGACACGCGGAAAGCGACCCGCGCAGGGAAATTCGCCTTGATCGTCCCGGTGATGATATTGGTCGACGGGCGTTGCGTGGCGATGATCATGTGGATACCTACCGCCCGCGCCTTTTGTGCGATACGGGCGATCGGCAGCTCGATCTCCTTGCCTGCCGTCATGATCAGGTCGCCGAACTCGTCGATAATCACCACGATATAGGGCATATACTTGTGCCCTTTCAACGGGTTGAGGTGGCGGCTGATAAATTTGGCATTGTATTCCTTGATGTTGCGCGTATGCGCTTTCATCAACAGATCGTACCGTTCGTCCATCTCTTTACAGAGCGAGTTCAACGTCTGGATCACTTTCGTGAAATCCGTGATGATCGGTTTGTCGGCATCCGGCAGTTTAGCCAGGTAATGGCGCTCGATATCGGCATAGATGCTGAACTCGACCATTTTGGGGTCGACCAGTACCAGTTTCAGCTCCGAAGGGTGTTTCTTGTACAGCAAAGAGGTGATGATGGCGTTCAACCCGACCGATTTGCCCTGTCCCGTAGCCCCGGCCACGAGCAGGTGCGGCATCTTGCAAAGGTCGAACATAAAGATCTCGTTGGTAATCGTCTTACCCAGCGCCACAGGCAGGTCGTAGCGGCACTCCTGGAACTTTCTCGAACCGATAATCGACTGCATCGAAACGATCTGCGGGTCTTTATTGGGGACTTCGATGCCGATCGTCCCTTTGCCCGGCATCGGCGCGATAATACGGATGCCCAACGCCGAAAGGCTCAGCGCGATATCATCTTCCAGGTTGCGGATCTTGGCGATCCTGACCCCTATGTCCGGTATCACTTCGTAGAGCGTGATCGTCGGGCCGACGGTCGCTTTGATCGACGCGATGCTGATCCCGAAATTTTCGAGCGTCTGTTTGATACGCCGCTGGTTGGTCGTCTGCTCTTCCATATCCACCTGATGGTCGCTGTTGTCGTACCTCTTCAACAGGTCGACCGTCGGATAGCGGAAGCTGGACAAATCCAGTTTCGGGTCGTACTCCCCGAGCGACGAGCCGTCGTACACCTCGTCGTCTCCCGTCGGCACATCAATGCTGAATTGGGTCTTTTCTTCCGGCTCTCCGCCGTTGTCCGTAGCGGGTTTGTCGTCGATATAGGGCGCTTCGGGCGGAGCGGTATAGGCCTCTTCGTCTTTGGGGACGGTCACTGTAAAATCGTCGTCCGGCTGTGCCGTGGCATAAATATCCGCTGCAGGGTTCTTCCCGACAAAGTCCCTTTCGGTCGGATAGGTTTCGGCCGGCTTCCCGTTCTTTTTCCTTTCCGTCCACCGCCTCGTCCAGCCGAAAGAGAAGAAGCGGCGAAGAAGCGGGATGGTCTTCCGGCTCGAAAGGATGGCGATCACCAGAAGCGAAACGAGCAAAAACAACAGGGTTCCCGGAATGCCTACGTTTGCGATCATCGCCTCCGAAAGGGAATACCCATGCTGGCCGCCCAGGTAGAGGAACGTATCCTCATACCCTTTGATAAAGACAAAGCCGAAGAAGAGCGATCCCCATATCAGCAGGGAGGCGCAGAAAAGAAACCGTTTGATAATGGAGATATTCTTTATATTCATCAACCTGGCGCCTAAGGAGCCCAGGAAGAAAAGGATCATAAACGAAGAGATACCGAACCAGCGGTTCATAAAGAGGTCGGCCAGGTAAGCGCCCCGCACGCCCGTCCAGTTCTCGACCGATCCGCGGTTGGACACCAGGTCGCCCAACGGGACATGTTCGATCTTGCTCTGGTCGGCCGCTCCGGTAAAGAAAAACGAAACGAGCGCCAACCCGATATAGAGGGTCAGCACACACAGGATAAGCCCCGTAATAAAGCGCGTCCGTTCGTTCGCCAGAAAACCCCTTACCGCGCTTAACGTCTTCCCCTCATGAGCCTGTTGTTTTGAAATATGATTCTTCTTCGCCATAGTTTTAACTCCCGCAAAGGTAGGTAAAATTATTTGTTTTTCCGCTTAAACAACAAAGAAAGGGCGTTCGGATCCGCCCATTCGGCGGCGAGGCGGCGGAAGCCGGCATACTCGGACGGGGCGATCAATTGCCGGTGTAGCGTCAGCGTGCGGCTAACCTCTACCACTCCCTCCCGTTGCCTGACCGAAAAGGCGACGCTGCCCGCCGACTGGTTGACCACCCGCTCCCCCTCGGGCGTACAAAGTTCGAAATCGTCCGGTATATGGATGGTATAGCGGTATCGCTCGTCCGCCTTGCGGGAGAGCAGGAGGGGCTCTTTCCGCACGGTGTTGTAGCTGTCATACGGGGTGTGGGAAAAGCCGATGGGCGAATCGGGCAACCGGAAGAGGATATAGCCGTCTTTCTCTTTTGCCTCCCCTGAAAGGGTATAGGTAAAGAGGGAATGTCCCTCCCCTTTCGTCTCTTCAGCCTCTTTACCGCCGGCGGTTAGGCGGGCGACGTAAGCGCCGGTATAGGGGAGAAAGGCGTCCGCGACGGTAGCGGTCGCACGGCTTTCGGACTTTCCCTGCCCGATGGTGATCTCATACGCATAGTTCAGGTAGGCGGGAGGGGCGGCGATGGCGATCTCCTCGCCCTGTCCGGAGACGCTGCGTACCTGCCGGTAGCCGGCAAGCCATCCGGTCTGGCATAGGGAGGGTTGGAGGGGCGTAAGGAACCAATTCTTGCCGCCGCACGTGGCTATGACAAACAGTTCGTCAATCGCGCTTAATCCGCAACTGTTCAGGTCGTTATTATGGTAAAACGAAGCGGCTACTTCCGCTTTTATACCGGCGACATTCAGCAGCGCCGCCAGGAGGTTAACCTTTTCGGCTACCGTTCCGTAGGCTGTGCGGATGACCTCTCCGGCGGGACGTATCCTGTATCCGGCCTCCTGCAAGGTCAGCCGGCTGTTTCCGAGGCGGTTAATGACATAATCCAGGATGGCGCCGATCTTCTCCGCGTCCGTATCCTTTCCGTTCGTAAGGGTTTCGGAAAGCGCCTCCACCTCAGCGTTATCCGACAGGTTAAGTTGCTCTTTGATACGGGATAAGGCATCGGCTATTGAAGCGTAGCTTGACGCCGTAAGCTGTCGTAGTCCGCCGGCGTCGACCGTCACTTGCGGCGCTTTCGGGGCGGCGGGGACATTGCGCAACTTCCATACAGCCTGCTTCATGCCGTTCGCGGTTGAGACAATCGCTTTAGCCGTTGAATTGACTAAGTTGAAAGACAGCGGTTTATTTTCGGGCGACACCAGGGTGAGCGTATACTCCCGGACGGGCGAACTTTGCTCAATGATTTCCGAGACGTCCAGCGCGGGCAGGTAGCCCGCTTTGGAGACGACGGAGTAGTCCAGGTAGATGGTTGCACCCAGCTCCAGCCCGGTATGGACGACCACCATCTCTTTCAGATGGGTATAGGCCGGGGCGTTTGCCGCCTGGCGGGGCAAGACCTCTACCAGGGCATTTTCGGGCGTTTGGATGATTGTCCCGTCTTTTTGCTTCGTATAGGAAGCGTGTATTTTCAACTCCTGGTAGCGCGGGTTGTAGACAATGAAGCTTTCGCCGTATGTCCTGTTCATCGCCGTATGGGTAAAAAGGGTGAGTTCCATAGAGCAACGGAACTCCTGGCTTCCATCGGGGTATAGCGTATAGGTTTTTGACAATTTTCCGTATTCGGCATCCGGCGCGGCATAGCCCGGAAGCGCAAGGCTCAACAGGCAGCATAGCCCTATTATCTTGTTTCGCAACTGTATCATGGTTATGAATGAATTGATTGATGATTGATTATAGATCGTTTATCCTGGTGATCGCCAGGTAATCCCCATACTGTTTGTGGGCATTGACCGCCTCGCGGAACCCTTTCCAGTCGGAGGCTTCATAGATGCGCTTTTTCAGCGCCAGCCGTTGGCGAAGCTTTATGCAGCCCTCTTCCTGCCGTAGCGACCCCTCAAAGTCGGCCGCTTCGCTGGCGAGCGCCTCTTCCCGGCTTGCCGTGACAAGCGTATAGCCCTTGGGCAACTGTATGCTCTCGTCCAGTTCGACCAACCGCGAACAGGCATCCCTGAAGCCGTAGGCGCGTGTCTCCGGACGGGTGTCGATATGGAGATAGGAAAGGACGTTGTCGTACAGGCCGTTCATGGTCAAAGGCTTGAAAAGAAGCTCGTTCTTCCCCTTTATCCCATAGCCGGGTATTTCGTAACGGAACGTGATCCGTATCGGGGCGGCCTGGTAGTCTTTGGGGTCTTTCCCGTAATCGACGGCAATGAGCTTGGCCTGTGGGGATACGTACAACAGTTGTTGTTCCAACTGGTTATGCCATTCCGTCTGCCATCCTTGCGTAAATATCCTCCGGATAGCCCTGTCCGATTGCCCCTCGGCGGTGATGGTGAACCGTCCGTGCAGCGTCCCCTCTTCGTCGATACGGTTGGCGGCGTCGATGCGGACATAATGGTTTTCGGGCGGGGAAAGGGGCGTGACGAGCAGGCCGGAACTTTCCGGTATGCCGGGGAGGTAGTTCTGCTGCTGTTCGGCGCTGCTCCACAGCTCGCGGCAGAAAGGCACCCACGTCGGGTCTAACGGCATATAGGTACCGTCCTGCAACTTGACGACGGCCACACAATGGTTGAAATGATCCGCCGGGATACTCTCCACGCGACTGCCGGCCATCGTCATCGCCGGATAAGCCTCGAAGCCCGCCATGCGGAGGAAAGAGATCAGCGTTCCCGCAATATCTTTGCATACGCCGCAACGGTCGGTATAATTCATCTGCGTATTATGCAGCGTATAGCCCTCCCCTTTTCCCATCGAGATACCCGAATAGCGGATATTGTCCGCCACCCAGTGGGTGAGGACGGCGATTTTCTCCATCTCCGTCCGTTTGCCTTTGATCAGTTCGTCGACTTTCCGCTGCGCCGCAGGGAAAGGGGCGAAGCTGCCGTAGTCTTCGTTGACCTTATGGAACCAGGCCGATTTGTCTTTCCAGTCCGGCGTCGAAGAGAGCATCAGTTTGGGGGCGGCATCGTAAAGATCGACCATATTGGCCTCCCGCTTGAACGGCAGGATATGGCTCATGGCAAACGTATACACCTTACGCCCATCCTCATAGCGCATAGACGAGGTACATTCGCCCTGGTAAAACTGGAACTGCATCTCTTTTTCCATCGGAAGCGACACGCGGTAGACCTTTCTGACGGCCGGTTGGTCGACCCAGAAAGGCACAATGTCGTAAAACTGCCCCTGCATGGGAGGGATAAAGCGCGAATCATCGTCGCCACCGTCCGTCAACAGGGCGTAGGTGAATCCTTTCTTGGCGATTTCGTATGCCAGGATATCCCCCTCTTCCAGCCAGCCTGCTTCGAGCATGATCTGACGCGCCCCCCAGTAGATGGCGCGGGCGGGCGCCGCATAGTCGTACGCCCGGGTAACGTCCAGGTTGACCACGTCGCCATTCTTCCGGTAGATCGTCGCATACCGAAACTCGGCAAAAGCCGTCAGCGGGTCATAATCATACGTAATCACCCGGTTATTCACCGCCCCCTTAGCCGTTTGGATCTTCACGGCGCGGTAGATACTGAAAGAGCCCGACCCGGTAGGCTGTACGACGACCGACGTACTGTCCGCCAACGTCACACAATCATAACCGGCATACGCCTGCAAATCGCCGGCTACCGGTACCTGCGCAGAAAGCGCCGCGCCGGCAAAAAGAAAAAACAAAGCCAATAGCAGATGTTTCATAAAGCTGAGTATTTTGAATTGCTGTTTTTATATGACTACTTTGGTAACTCCTTTTTGAGCATATCATAAATCGCTTGCCACGATTTTCGATATAACAAACTGGAATAATCTGAGAGTTGAGTGAATATATCAGAGCTATAAACCAGGTTCATCGCTTCAATTTTAGATATATCACGATCTTTCATTAATGCCACTGATAATTCACTAACCAATGCTTCCACTTTATAACGAGGTGGCTCGTTATAATCAAGCAACACATCTATTGCCTGCTCTGAGCAGAATGCCATTTGGTGTGTTGCTTCACGGAATCTCAATTCCATATTCGTTCCGTGATAGAGCTTCATATTACAATTCCCCTCCGTTACGTTTGCAAATACGTTGAAGCGTCTCTACCGTCAGAATTGGATTCTCGCAATGCTCTACTTCATAGTGCTTGTCAAGAAACTCAACTCCCCCATACCGGTAGAGGTATTTGAACGACTGCTGCATGGAGAGTCCGTTCTTCAACGAAAACTCATTGACTATAAATGCGATATAGTCAACGACATCCTTTGCTTTATCCAACGCTTCCGAATCCATATATTCCCAATTTTTGACAGAACAAATTTACGACTTTTTATTTGAATTACGTTCATATTTGCAGGGTACATTTGACCGGAGGGTCGATTTTCATTTCAAATTGTCGCTATTTTATTTCAAAGAGTCTCTTATGCCCGGAGGGCAAGATTTTCATAATGACGATAAATCACAATCATCTGAAAATCAAATAGTATCCGTCATTGCGAGTACCCAATAAACCAGGTTTATTGGGTACTCGCAATGACGGATACTATTTGATTTTCAGATGATTGCGATTCATCGTCATTATAACCGAGCGCAAGCAAGAACGTCATGTCGACCGAGCGCAGCGAGTGGAGACACCTCAGATCGCACCCGCCTGCCCTTTCGATCGGAGTTCCTATGTTTGTAATCTCGAATGAAAAAAGAAGCTAGGAGTAGGATAAATTCCGAGCATTCTTTATATTTGAGAGTTTAAAAAGAAAAATTACAAACATAAAAAATACTCAGAACTTATGGAAACACAAAGTAACAAATTAAATTTTGAAGGTCAA
>JAISRY010000207.1 GCA_031273385.1 Tannerellaceae bacterium
CCATTCCCCGTTTTCGTAATACTTCCCCCGCTGGGTGATCTCGCGGATATTGATTTCGGGATTGAAATTGGTGGCGAACGCCTTATGATGGTCGCCGGCATTGCAGTCGACGATATCCAACGCATGTATCTCATCAAAATAATGTTTGGCGGCATAGGCCGTAAATACGCCCGTCACGCCCGGATCGAAGCCGCATCCCAAGATCGCCGTAATCCCCGCTTTCTCAAACCGTTCCTTGTATGCCCATTGCCAGCTGTACTGGTATTTGGCCTCATCCAGCGGCTCGTAATTGGCCGTATCCAGGTAACTGACGCCACATGCCAGGCAAGCGTCCATAATGGACAGATCCTGGTAGGGCAACGCCAGGTTCACCACCAGGTCAGGCCGAAAGGCATTGAACAGCGCCACCAGTTCCTCCGTCTTATCGGCGTCCACCTGCGCGGTCTGCACCGGTATATTCCGGATACTTTCCGCGATCTTGTCCGCCTTACTTTTGGTACGGGTAGCGATCATGATATGGCTGAAAACCCCTACATTCATCGCAATCTTCTTCACTGCGACAGTGCTGACGCCTCCTGCGCCGATGACTAAAACTCTTCCCATTGCTATTAACAGAATTGCAAGATTATTGAAATGAAATAAATGACAAATATAAGCAAAGAACGATTAACTATTCACACGATTCCCGCTAAATATGAAAAAAGGTAGGGGTTTTCCCGTAGGTCGTCGAGATACCTTTTCAGCGCATGGCCGATGTTGGTTTTCAATTCCTCAACGCTTTCGCCCTGCGTATACACAAGGGGTAACTCTTTCAACCGCCCGATAAGAACGCCATTTCGCCCTTCTTTCACAATCATCGTATATTTCATCGCTCGTCATTCTAATTTCGACCGCGAAGATACATCTTTTTCCGAAACAAAAAACCCGCCCACTCATTTTGATCCCCATTTTCCCCCTCCGATCGCAAGGGCAGAAAAGGAGCTAAAGAAGTTTAAGGAGCTAAAGGAGAGTTTAAGAAGGAGTTTGTTTTAGCCACCTCTTAAGCCTCTTAGCCCCTTAAATCTCTTAAGCCCCTTAAGTCAAAAGAGCCCCCAAATAGCTCCCGTCCGAAAAAAAATAGCTCCCGTCCCATTTGAAATAGGTCGGGAGCAATTTGAAATAGGTCGGGAGCTATTTGAAAATAGGTCGGGAGCAATCTACAGATAATGTTAGCTCTCTACGAGAGCCATTGCTGATATCACCGAAATATCATGGTTTGTTTTGTAGCAGAGTAGAGAAAAAGCTGTACCTTTCTGCTCTTTTTGACAATGAGCGGAATGATGAAAATAGTGGTGGACAGGACTATTCCTTATTTGAAAGGGGTTGTTGAGGCGTTTGCGGAGGTGAGGTATCTTTCTGCGGCGGAGTTTACGGCGCAGAATGTGCGGGAGGCGGATGTGTTGATTGTCCGCAGCGTGGAGAAATGTACGGCGGAACTGTTGGAGAATAGCCGGGTGAAGCTGATTGCGACGGCTACCATCGGTTTTGACCATATTGATACGGCCTATTGCGAGGCGGCGGGGATTGCGTGGCGGAATGCGCCGGGGAGCAATGCGGCTTCCGTTGCGCAGTACGTTGCGGCTACCCTGGTGGCTACCTCCCTGTTGAGGCGGGAGCCGTTGAAAGGGAAAACGGTCGGGATTGTCGGCGTGGGGCATGTCGGGCGGCAGGTGGAGAGGGTCTGCGCCGCCCTTGGCCTGCGGATTTTGCGTAACGATCCGCCGCGTGCCGAGGCGGAGGGGGAGGACGGTTTCGTGTCGCTTGATGTCATTGCGGAGGAGGCGGATATCATTAGCTTTCATACCCCTTTGGTGACAAAAGGAAAACATGCGACCTATCACCTGGCGGGCGGGGATTTTTTCCGCCGTTTGAAGAAGATGCCCTGGCTGATCAATACCGCACGCGGAGCGGTACACGATACGGCGGCGCTGCTGGATGCCAAAAAGAGGGGATGGGCCGGCGAACTGATTCTCGATTGCTGGGAAAACGAGCCGGAGGTGAACCGCGAGCTACTCGGCCTGGCCACGATCGCCACGCCGCATATCGCCGGATTTTCGGCGGACGGAAAGGCGAACGCCTCGCGTATGTGCCTCGAAAACATCGGGGACTTTTTCCATATTAATATAGAAAAAGCAGGGAAGATCACGCCTTTGCCCCCCAGGGAGCCGGTCGTCGATATGAAGAGGTTTAAGGAATATAGGGTGGAGCAGGCCATCTTATCTGCGTTCAACCCTGCCGCTGTGGATCGGGCTTTCCGTGAAAACCCCTCCGCTTTCGAACGGTTTCGCGCCCACTATGACTATCCGCGGGAATACCCGGCCTATACCGTCATCCATGCAACGGAAGAGGAGGCCGCTTTGCTCGCACGATTGGGGTTTCGAATAGGGCTATGAACACTTGAGCTTGCGCCCCAGTTTCAGTATGGTCGTTTGGTTTATATTGTTCAGTTCGCACAGCCTGGCAACGGTCGTCCCGTATCTTTTGGCAATGGTGCTTAGCGTCTCTCCCTTTCTGATCTGATGGGTGATCGGCCCCTGTTCGACGGTGGTTTTAACCGGTTCGGCGGCGGCGGGTTTGGGTTTGGCCTCGTTGGCCGCTTTGCTTGTCTTTACCGGTGCGCCGCCGACGCTGCACCGCAACGCCTGCCCGACCCGTAAGGTGGCGGTCGTTTTCAGTCCGTTCAGCTTGCACAATTGCCCGACGGTTGTCCCGTAAAGGCGGGCGACCTTACCCAGCGTATCCCCTTTCTTGACGCGGTGATACACCAGTTGGTTTTCAGAGGAGGTATAGATATTGCTGTTGCGCCCATTGATCTTTACGTTGCGGAAGACATACTTGTCCTGATGCGGCACGCCGTTTTCAAAGTCGATAATATCGGCAGGGTTGAGGGCTTGCCCCAGGAAGCGCGTTTCGAAATGGAGATGCGAGCCTGTCGAACGCCCCGTATTTCCGCCCAGGGCGATGGCGTCCCCCGCTTTGACGATGTCATCGACGCCGACTAAGAAACGGGACAAATGGCCGTAAACGGTTTCCAGCCCGTTCGGGTGGCGGATCACCAGGTAGTTGCCATACCCGCGGCGTTCAAAATTGCGGATACGTACTTTCCCCGAAAAGGCGGCGCGGATGGTATCGCCGATCTGCACTTTCAGGTCGATGCCCCGATGCATACGGCGGCGGCGCGGCCCATATTTAGAGGTCACTTTCAGCTCGCCGGTGATTAAAGGGAGAATAAATGTAGAGCAGTCTATTTCGCACGAATCGGGAAAGGTCGCATGTTCGTCGCTCCGGAAAGGGTCTACCCATCGGGTGTCCCAGTTCGACCCGTACAGCTCGTCGGCAGGAAACAAAAGATCCTCTTCCTCTTCCAGCAGCATATCCTCCAGCAGGGTTAATTTCTCCGACAGGATCTCTTTCTTAATGCCGACCCTGTCGGCCATCAAGACAGAAATCCGCTCGTCCAATAATTTCACTTGATTAGAAATCGTCTGTTTTGCAGGGTCTTCCGCTTTTGCTGTTAATACTATAAAGGCAGTGCAGCAGGTCAGGAAAAGTGACGCTATATTATTTCTCATTGATTCTATTTTTCATTAAACCGTTCAAATATCGTAATTTATAAAGAAAGAGCCAAGACATTGTGCAAAAAACTGCACATATATGTTGTACAGCATATCAGCTGATCAATCCCCAGTTGATCTTTTGTGAGAAGAGCGCTTTCAGCCTTTCGTTCAATATCCGGTAGGTTTCGGAGGACAGTTCAGGGTCTTTGTTCAATATTTCCTGCGCTATGTCGCGGGCGTATTGGAGGATTTGGCCGTCGGCGGAGAGGTCGGCTATTTTCAGGTCAATGCCCATGCCGCTCTGTTGGGTGCCCTCCATATCGCCGTGCCCGCGCAGGCGCAGGTCGGCTTCGGCTATTTCAAAGCCGTTGGTGGTCTGTACCATAATCTCGAGCCGGCGGCGGGTTTCGTTGCTCAGTTTGTAGGACGACACGAGGATGCAGTAGGACTGCTCCGTCCCCCGCCCGACCCGTCCGCGCAGCTGATGCAGCTGGGAAAGGCCGAACCGTTCGGCGCTTTCGATCACCATCACGGAGGCGTTGGGGACGTTGACGCCGACCTCGATAACGGTGGTCGCCATCAGTATCTGCGCCTCGCCGGAGACAAACTTCTGCATTTCGGCCTCTTTCTCTTTGGCTTTCATCCGGCCATGCACCATGCAGACGGTGTATTCGGGGAAGACCTCCTGAAAGAGGGCGAATCCCTCTTCCAGATCCTTATAATCCAGCTTTTCGCTCCCCTCGATCAGGGGGTAGACCACATAAACCTGGTGCCCGAGGCGGATCTCTTTCCGGAGGAAGTCGTACAGTTGGGCTTTCTTATTGTCGTAGCGGTGAAGCGTTTGGATCGGTTTCCGGCCGGGGGGAAGCTCGTCGATGACGGAGACGTCAAGGTCGCCATACAGCGTCATGGCCAGGGTGCGGGGAATCGGGGTGGCCGTCATCACCAGCACGTGGGGAACCTGCGCGTTCTTTTTCCACAGGCGCGCACGCTGCTCGACGCCGAAGCGGTGCTGCTCGTCGATAATCGCCAGCCCGAGCGACGAGAACGTGACGGTCTCTTCGATCAGGGCATGCGTCCCGATCACGATATGGATCTCCCCTTTTGCGATGGCGGGGAGAATCCGTTCGCGCTCCTTTTTTTTTGTCGAGCCGGTCAGCAGCGCCACGCGGATATCCATGCCGTTGAGGAAAGCCATGATGGTGGCATAGTGCTGGTTGGCCAGGATCTCGGTCGGCGCCATCATGCAGGCCTGGTAGCGGTTGTCGATGGCCAGCAGCATCGCCAGGAGCGCGACCAGCGTCTTCCCGCTGCCGACGTCGCCCTGCAGCAGGCGGTTCATCTGCCGGCCACTGCCCATGTCGGCGCGTATTTCGCGGACGACGCGCTTTTGCGCCTCCGTCAGTTCAAAGGGGAGGTAACGGCTGTAGAACGTATTGAAGCTCTGCCCGACGGAAGCGAACACAAGCCCTTTCAGCTTTAGTTTCCGGTAGGTCGCCGTACGGAGGATGTTCAATTGGATGAAGAAAAGCTCTTCAAACTTCAGCCGCAGCTGTGCGCTCTTCAGCTTCTCGACCGATTCGGGGAAATGGATATGGCGTATGGCATCGCTCATCGACACCATTTTTGTCCGTTTCAGCAGCTCCTGGGGGAGGGTTTCGGGAAGCTCCCAGCCCAACCCGCTGAGGAGGGTATATTGCAGGTTTTGTATCGCCCGGGAGTTGAGGAACGACTTTTTCATCCTTTCCGTCGTATTGTAAAAGGGGGTCAGCCCGCCCGCCACCTGCCCGGCCTGTTCGACGGGGTCGATGTCGGGGTGCGGGATGTTGTAGGAATAGCCGAACTCCACCGGTTTGCCGAAGACGATATACTCCCGACCGGTGGTATACTTGTCTTTCACAAAGGCCAGCCCCTTAAACCAGACCAGGTCGACCACGCCCGTCCCGTCCGAGAAATGCGCCACCAACCGTTTGCTGCGCCCCTCCCCCAGGGTGTCGAAAGAGAGGATACGCCCTTTCAGCTGGATATGGGGCATGTTGCTGTTCACCTCCGCGACGGTATAAAAGCGGCTCCGGTCGATGTATTTGTAGGGGAAATAGAATAGCAGATCCTCGTAGGAGGCGATTCCGGCCTCTTTCTGCAGAATCTCCGCCTTTTTCGGGCCGACGCCGGGCAGATAGACGATGGATCGTTTGTTAAGATCAGGCATGGCCGGCGCCTCGGGTTAGGTACGGTTAGACAATAGCGTTTCTGCGACCAGCAGATCGAAAGGGTGGGTGATTTTGATGTTCTCCCTGTTACCGTCCACCGTCCGGATCGCCACCCCCGACGCCTCCACCACCGACGCGTCGTCGGTAAATTCCGGCTGGTAAGCCTGCCGGTATGCCTTTTTCAGGATCTCGGAATGGAATACCTGCGGCGTTTGTACGATCCTGTACTGATGACGGTCGACCGGGCGGCTTCTCTCCTCTTCACCCCGTTCCAATTCCCGGAGCGACTCCGTCAGGGGGACGACCGGTATCGCTGCGCCGTATTGCCCGGCTTTGGTAAAACAGTCCTCAATGACCTGCGGGGCGACGAACGGGCGCACGCCGTCGTGTACCGCGACCAAGCCCTCCCCGGTGATCTGCCGCAGGCCGTTCCTCACCGACTCGAAGCGGGTTTCGCCCCCCTCGAACGTCCGGTGGGGGATGCCGCACTTCAACTCCCCGCACGCCGTACGCCAATAGGATTCGTCGCCGCCGGGCAAAGCCACCAGGATCGCCGCCGAGGCATCCCATCGGTAAAACGTTTCCAACGTGTGCATCAGCAGCGGTTTACCGGCTACCCGAATAAACTGCTTCGGCAAATCGCCTCCCATACGCCGGCCGCTTCCTCCGGCTACAATCAGGACATACCGCTTCATCACTCCAACTCTTCCAGGATTTTCTTCACCTCTTCGTCCGTCTTGTACAGCTTGTCTTTGCAGAGCTTGATCAGCCGGGTGGCCTCTTTGACCTCCAGGGACAGGACGTCGACATCCAACTCGCCCTTTTCGATATGGGCTACTATCGCGCGAAGCTTCTCTACCGCTTCGTTATATGTTTCCTCTTTCTTTACCATAAATGGTCTGTTTTTTTGCTTGTTATAGTACTTTACTCTTTACCTCCCCGTCGGAAAAACGGGTGGTCAGTTCATCGCCGGAAGAGATCATGCCGGCGCGTTTGACGATCTTGCCCTCTTTCAGGGTCAGGCTGTAGCCGCGTTTCAGGATATACTCCGGGGAGGCCATCTGGATATACTGCCCGGTGAGGCGGATAAAGTTCTTCCCCTCGGTCAGCCTGGTGGCTACGGACTGCGCCAACCGGTTGTGCAGCAGTGCGAGGGCGTTGCCGCTCTTGGCGAGGCTGCTCCCGGTGATCACCGGCAGGCGGCCGGCCAGGTAGCGCAACTGCGAACGGTTGCGCTCCAGATGGTTCGCGATGGTGGGGGAGAGGCGGGCGCTCAACAGCTGCAGGCCGTTCTTCTCTTTCAGCACAGCCGTCGTCGCCAGAAAGGTGATCTTCCCCTGTATCTCCGCCAGTTCGCCGGCTACGGCATCCATCCGTCCGGTGAGGAACTCGGCCACCGCCGTAGGGGTCTTCATCCGGGTATGGGCAACAAGGTCGAGGAT
This sequence comes from Tannerellaceae bacterium, assembly GCA_031273385.1. Classification (GTDB taxonomy): domain Bacteria; phylum Bacteroidota; class Bacteroidia; order Bacteroidales; family Tannerellaceae; genus DFXE01. The sequence goes on from JAISRY010000207.1 coordinate 7,249, forward strand.
CGTATCGTCCCGCTCATGCCCGATTCCGGTAATGATGGGGAGCGGAAACTGGGCGCAGTTGGCGGCCAGCGGGTAGGAATCGAAACTGTTCAGGTCGGACGTGGCGCCGCCTCCCCGTATGATAACGACCACATCGAAGAGGCCGGTATAGCGGTTGATCCTGTCCAGCGCCATGATGATCGAGCTTTCGGTCTTCTCTCCCTGCATGACGGCGGGGAAAAGCTTCGGGTAGAAAGGATAGCGGGAGGCGTTGCCGGCCAGCTGGTCAAGGAAATCCTCATAACCGGCGGCCGTCGGCGAGGTGATGATGGCAATCCGTTGGGGGAGGGTGGGAAAGGGAAGCTCCCTGTTCAGGGTAAATACGCCATCCTCTTTCAGCTTCCGGATGATCTCCATCCGCTTTCTCAGCCTGTCACCCAGCGTATAGGCCGGGTCGATATCCAGCACGGTCAGGCTGAAACCGTACAGTTCGTGAAAGTCGACAGACACCTTTACCAATACGTTCAGGCCGGAGGTAAACGGCTGTCCGGTCTCCCGCTCGAAATAGGGCTTCAATCCCCGGAACGTTTTCGCCCATATCGAAGCGCGCGCTTTGGCGATCAGCTGTCCGCTCGTCCCGCTCTTTTCGATGAACTCCAGGTAGCAGTGCCCCGATGAGGCGTTGGTACGGACGTCGCTCGTCTCCGCCCTCACCCAGCAGGTGTCGGGAAAGGAACGGTTGATAACGCCTTTTATACGGTTGTTCAGCTCCAGCAAAGAGAGCGCTTTTATCTGTTGCGGGTCATTTGGAGGTTGAGTCATTTCTTCTTTCTTCCTGTAAAGCTTTATAGACATCAGGTATGCCGTATCCCAGTTCGATATCCGGCGTCCGGTATTGGGATGAGGCCTCCTGCAATAGTTTGATTACTTCGAGGTTGCTTAACCACGGGAGCGCCTGCCAGAGGCAAACGCCAAGCCCCGCCAATATCGGCGTGGCGAAAGAGGTGCCGTTCGCAGACTGGATATTCCCCGAACTGTCGATGATCGTACAGCCCGAGCCGAGGGCGACGACATCCGGTTTTACACGCGCATCGGCCGTAAAGCCGACCGAGCTGAAACTGCTCTTGCTGTGCTCGTTCGTCACGGCGCCGACCGTCACCACGTTCGGCGCATCGGCCGGTATCGTGATCTTCTCCCAATTCCCGGCGCCCTCGTTTCCGGCGCTGCTAAAGACAAGGATCCCCTTGTCCGCCGCCTTTGCCGCCGCACGGCTGATCAGGGAGGTCTTCCCGTCCAATTGCGACTGGTCGTAATTCAGTTCGCCGGCGTCGAAAAAGAAGTAGCCCAGCGACGAGGTGATCACCTTGACGCCCACGCTGTCGGCAAACTCCACGGCTGCCGTCCAGTAATCCTCTTCAATAGGGTATTCCGAACGCTCGTCTTCGCTCTTTATCAACCAATACGACGCCTCGGGAGCCGTACCGATCATCATCCCCGGCAGGTTGGCCGCCAGGCAGGACAGCACCTTTGTCCCGTGGTCGCTGCTCCTGAACACATTTTCGTGGGGAGAAACCACGTTGCGCGTACCGGCGATCCGGATCGACTCGAAAGCCGTTATCCGGTCTACATTCTTGAAGCCGGCGTCAATCACCGCCACCTCGATCCCCTTTCCGCGATAGCCCGCTTCATGGAGCTTGATGCCGTTCAGCATCTCGATCTGTTTTTGTGCATAGCCATAAGGCTCGGCCAATGGGTCATTCCTTGGAGACAGCGCCGTATCGCCGGTAGGGGCATCTTCCGGCAGCTGCTTTTCCCCCCGCCATACCCACTTGACGGAATCGACCATCGGGAGGCCTTTCAGCCTATCCACGACCAGGCTGTCTTCACTGATCACGACGACCGTGGAAAACCATTTGCTTTTCACGACCGGGCAACCGCCCACCTCCGCCAACGCCTCCAGGTAGGAGTCGGCGATCGGCAGATCCGTCTCGTCGACAAAGATACCCTCCCGCGTCCGGCGGTCGATAGCCGCTGCGGACAGGTAGGCCTCCGGCTCGTCGAGCGTATAGCCCGAATGTCCCTTGTCTTTCAGGTAGACGCGAAAGCAATAGTCTGTCCGGGCTGAAAGGCCGGAAACGATACATATAAAAATAAGGAGAAACCAATGGCGCGTACACATCATCTTTACCTGCATTCCGATACGTTTTTAGAGCTCTTCGGGATGAAACACCGGTATTTGACGTTTCACGCTCTGCCTTAAAGAGACTAAGGTCTCGGTAGCCGTTACGCCCGGTATCTCCTGAATGGTGGTATTCAGCAGTTCCATTAAATGTTCATTGTCACGTGCATGCAGTTTGACCAGCATGGTATAGGGGCCGGTCGTGAAATGACATTCGACGACTTCCGGTATTTTCTCAAATTCAGGCACGACATTCTTATACATCGAGCCCCTCTCCAGTTTTACGCCGATATAGGTACAGGTATTGTAGCCCAAGTATTTCGGGTCGACACGATAACCCGAACCGAGAATGACGCGCATATCAATCATCCGCTGAACCCGCTGGTGGATAGCGGCGCGCGAGACATTACATTCTTCGGCGACCTCTTTGAAAGGGACACGGGCGTTCTTTGAAATGATATTCAATATTTGCCTGTCTAACTTGTCTATTTTTTCCATTTCAAGCAACTTTATTATTATATGTTAGATATTAACTATCAAAAGTATGGAAATATTTTGATTCCCGTATCATATTGAAAGAATAAATGCATAAATAAATAAAAAAAGCGAGCAAAAGCTGCTAAAAAGCATGATTTTGCTCACTTTCGTCTGTTGTTTAGGTAAAAGGGGGTTACTTCACGATCTCAAGCAATTCCACTTCAAATACCAATGTGCTGTTGGGTTTGATATCCCCGCCTGCGCCACGTTCGCCATAAGCCAGGTCGGAGGGGATCCAGAACGTATACTTGGAGCCTACGGGCATGATTTGCAGCCCCTCTGTCCAACCCTTGATCACTGCGGTAACGCCAAATTCAGCCGGCTCGCCGCGGTCGAGGGAGCTGTCAAACTTCGTCCCGTTAAGGAGCGTACCCGTATAGTGTACCTTTACTTTGTCTTCCGCTTTCGGCTTTTCTCCCGTCCCCTCGGTAATCACCTTGTACTGCAAGCCGCTTTCGGTCGTGATCACGCCGTCTTTCGTCTTGTTCTCGGCCAGGAATTTCTCCCCTTCGGCTTTTGTCTTTTCGTTTTCTTTGGTCTGTGCCTGTGTGAAATAGGTCTGGAGATACATCTGTGCCTGTTCGGGGGTCATCTTCATGGATGCGGTGTCGTTCTTCATGGCGATTTCCAGCCCGGCCAATAACAGATCCACGTCGACGGGCGCGCCCGGCAGGTTTTTGATATAATCCCGCATACCGCCGCCATTGGCAATACCAAAGGCATAGCTTGCGCTGTCTACGTCGGTTTTTAACTTCACGCTTTTCTTCGAGTTGCACGATGTTGCAGAAAGGCCTACGGCCATGATCACTGCGGCTACTAATACGCTAATCTTCTTCATTTTCTTATTTATTAATTAATTTACTATATCCAATAATTCGACATCGAATATCAATGTGCTGTTCGGCTCGATCGTTTCGCCCGCGCCACGCTCGCCATACGCCAGGTGGGAGGGGATAAACAGCCGCCACTTGGCGCCCGCCTCCATCAGCTGCAGGGCCTCTACCCAGCCGGGGATCACCTGGCTCACGCCGAACACGGCCGGCTCGCCTCGCTGGACGGAGCTGTCGAACGTCGTCCCATCGATCAGCGTGCCCGTATAGTGGCATTTCACCTGGTCGCCGGCAGACGGTTTCGCCCCTGTCCCCTTTTTCAACACCTCGTATTGCAGCCCGCTCGGCAACGTCGTCACGCCGGCCTTATGCCGGTTGATCCGGAGAAATTCCTCGCCGGCCTCTTTATTGATCGCCAATTTTTCTTTTTGTAACGCCCGGAAATAGTCGTTAAGCGTCCGCTTGGCTTCATCATAACTGATCGCCGTTTCAGCTTCCGCCAATACATCCTCTATTCCTTTCACAAAATCTTCCATCTGAAGAGTACGAATACCCGAACTCCGGAAGTTATTCCCGATGCTCAACCCCAACGCATAACTAATTTGATCCATTTATCCTCTATAATCATTTTAATGAGGTACAAAAGTAATCTTTTTTCATTATATGGACTTAAAAAGGCAATACTTTTTATCTTATTTGCATAAACTTGCGCCAAAAGGGTATGCAATAGGATGAAAATAGGTACATTTAGCCGCTGTTTATAAATGATCGACAAAATGAAAAAACAACTATCCTATCTCATCCTGATGCTTTGTACGGCATCCATCGTGCCGGCGCAAGAGAGCGGGCGGGTCTTTGAAACGTGTACCCTAAAGAGCGAAATCCTCGGCATGGAGCGCCGTTATGCCATCTATCTACCTGCCGGTTATGACGAAACCGACCGCAGTTACCCCGTCCTGTACCTCCTCCACGGTTCGGGCGACAACCATACCGGATGGGTGCAGTTCGGCCAGGTTCAGCACATCGCAGACAAGGCGATCCAAGAGGGGAAAGCCGCCCCCATGCTGATCGTCATGCCCGACGCCGACACCGGAAAGAAAGGCTATTTCAATGATATACAGGGGACGTTCAACTACGAAGACTTCTTCTTTAAGGAGCTGATCCCCCATATCGAAAAGACCTACAGGGTGCGCGGCGAAAGGCGTTACCGGGCGGTATCGGGACTGTCGATGGGAGGCGGGGGCGCTATTTTCTATGCCTTGCACCACCCCGAACTGTTTGCCGCCGCCGCGCCACTGAGCGCCGCCGCCGGCAGGTGGACGATCGACCAGGCAAAAGCCGGCCTTAAAGAGGCGCAGGTGAAAATCAGCGAAAAACAGCTCGAAGCCTATTTCAACCGCCACAACATCGAAAGCCTCCTCTCCGCCGCCTCCCCCGAAGAGCTGAAGCGTATCCGAAGCATACGCTGGTATATCAGTTGTGGCGACGAAGACTTCCTCTACGAGGGAAACAGCCTGATGCACATCACGTTCCGCGCAAACGATATCCCCCACGAATACCGCGTCAAAGACGGCGCCCACACCTGGACATATTGGCGCATGGAACTCCCCATAGTCCTGGAATTTATCTCCAAATCATTCACCCAATACTGAACCGCCCCATTACGAAACAATTACGAATTACGAATTACGAATTACGCGCTGGGGGCATTTCTTTAATGCCTTGCCCCTGCTCTCTTCCCTTATTTCCCTGGAGAACGTTTGTTGTCAAAATATTTTTTGAGCTCTTCAAAATTCATATCCCGCGTCTCCTCGTTTATCTGCCTGCGCACCTTGCGCATATATTCGACGGCTTTAAAGCCTTTGATGGCTACTGTTTCGCTTTTTTTCATATTACAATTATTATACCAAACAAAGATACGAAACAATTACGAATCACGAAAACCGTGCGGGGTGCATTTCCATTGTCGCAAGTATAGAGAATGAGCAAAAGTCCCGCAGGGCAGGTTTGTAAAAAAGGGAAATGACGACGATAGCAATCCCGTTAGGGGACCGAGCGGGAGAACGTCATGTCGACCGAGCGCAGCGAGTGGAGACACCTCAGATCGAAAGGGCAGGCGGGTGCGATCTGAGG
>JAISRY010000225.1 GCA_031273385.1 Tannerellaceae bacterium
GCCCCCCCCCCCCCGCCCGCGCCCCCCCCCCCCCCCCCCCCAAGATACTCATAATGAATAGGTTTCAGGGTCTCCAATAAGGTATTGCTCCCGTTCGGACAATGAACGTTAAGAAAGAAAGACAGTTCGATGTGCACAAAAAAGAAAAGCATAACCATATATATTATCATTTCGGCCGTAAAAATAATACTATTTTTTTTAATAGCGACTGCCGGCATAAAAAAAATAATGAAAGAGTGATTATTTTTTTTTGCAGATGTTGTTTTGTGCATTGAATCCCTGAATCTGTCAGAGGATGCGAAACTTTGTAGATAAAAAAGATACATGTATTCTTTAAAATAATGTACCTTTGGCCGGAAAAATTATTTCCATCAATAATTATGGACGCAAATAACCCGATATTTCAACTTGCCACCGATTTTGTCAATCAGACATCGAGGCATATATTCCTTACCGGCAAGGCCGGTACGGGAAAGACAACCTTCCTTAAACATATCAGCCATTCTACGCACAAGAACTGTATCGTAGCGGCTCCGACAGGCGTGGCGGCCATCAATGCCGGCGGCGTGACGCTGCATTCCCTGTTTCAGTTGCCTTTCGAACCGTATGTGCCGGGAGCGGAATACCGCAGCACAAAGGATCGCTTCCGGATGACGGCGCTGAAACAGGATATGTTGCGGCGGCTGGATCTGCTGATTATCGACGAGGTGAGCATGTTGCGCGCCGATACGCTGGATTCGATTGATGCCGTCCTGCGTTCGATACGGCGGAACAACCGGCCTTTCGGCGGCGTGCAGATGCTCTATATCGGCGATTTGTTTCAGTTGCCGCCGGTCGTGAAAGACGATGAATGGCAAATCCTGAAGGCCTATTACCCGTCGCCGTTCTTTTTCCATGCCCAGGCCATTCAACGGATTCAGCCGGTATATCTCGAATTGAAAAAAATCTACCGCCAGCGGGAACAGCTCTTTGTGAACCTGCTCAATCATGTCCGCAACAATGAACTGACACAGGAAGATCTGACTTTGCTGAACCGTCAGCATCAACCCGGTTTTAAAGCGCCCGCCGGAGAAAAATACATCACCCTCACCACGCATAACGCCAAGGCCGATGCCATCAATAACCGCGAACTGGGCAAACTGCCCGCCCGGCAACATCACTTTACGGGTACGATCGAGGGTGAGTTTCCCGAATATGCATTGCCGACGGAAATGACTCTCACGCTGAAGGAAGGCGCACAAATCATGTTTATCAAAAATGATTCCGGCGAAGAAAAGCGGTATTACAACGGAAAGCTCGGCGTCATTGCAGATATCGGCGAGGATGAAATCAACGTGCGGCTGGACGGTTCGGGCGATGTGATTTCCGTCGGATATGAAATGTGGGAAAACATCCGCTACACCCTGAACAAGGATACGGGCGAGATTGAGGAGGAAAAGCTGGGATCGTTCAAGCAGTATCCCCTCCGCCTGGCCTGGGCGATTACCATCCACAAGAGCCAGGGCTTGACTTTTGAACGCGCCATCATTGATACGGGCGGCGCTTTTGCTCCCGGACAGGCCTACGTGGCGTTGAGCCGCTGCACTTCGCTGGAAGGAATCGTGCTTCTCTCGCCGATCACCTTCGGCAGCGTATGGGTGGACGAACAGGCCATCAGCATCGCACGGACAGAGAAAGAGGCCGACGAACTGCAACGGATTTTCGAGGCGGAGAAACGGAGCTTCTGGGCCGAACGGCTGGTGCGCTATTTCGACTGCGATGAGCTGGTGCGTATTTCGCGAAACCTGGAAAGGCAACTCGATGACAAGATCTCCGACGATTTTGATGCGGCGCGTTCGCTGGCAAAAAAGATGTTGCAGGAAGCAATCGAAATACGGACGGTAGCCGGGAAATTCCACATGCAATTGAAGGCCATCATACAGCAACAGGGACAAACGGGAGACATGTCGATGCTGACGGAGCGTTGCCGGAAAGCCGTCGGATATTTCCATCATGCCGCCGTCGAGCGACTGCTCGCGCCTTTGCAGCAATATATCACCGGATTCAATATCAGGAAGGCGAAAACGTTTTACAAGAACATCTGCAACCTGGAACTCGACCTGAAGCTTTTCCTTGAAAACATGAAAAAGGTGCGCTATAACGACATCCCCCTGGCCGAGGATATGGATTTACCTGTTCCGGACAGGCGTTCACTGTATCAGGATACCGAACGGAAAGAAAATGCGCCGGACAAGCCAAACAAAGCCGTCATGACATACCCTTCCGCTGCCCGGAAAGAAACGCGGCCTCCTAAAATTCCTTCCGGCCGGCAAAGTCTGGATTTGTTTAATGAAGGATTATCTGTGAGCGAAATTATGGAAAAGAGGAGTCTCAGCGAATCAACCGTGGCGGAACATTTGTCTAAGTTTGTGCTGAGCGGGGAGCTGTCCGTATTCCGGTTATTGCCACGGGAAACGATTGAGGAACTCATCCCTTATGTAAAAGCCGCTATCACGGAGGACAACCGCCGCATATCGCCCATCAAGGAGCGGTTCGGCGAGAAATATTCCTATTCCGACATCCGCATGGTAATGAATCACTGCCTGTGCGAACGGAAGGATAACCGGAAGATTCCGTAACCGTATTTTATTCTCCGGAAATATCATACTGCGGCATTGTGTTTTTGTTGTTGTAGAGCTGTCTCAAAAGTCTAAAACATGTGGCGGGAAGAACCCCTTATTGTTTAAAGTCCCCTTGGTAGCCCTGTATACGCCATCCGTCTCTCCCTTATTCCCTTATTTAATAATCCTGACAATAAGGGAATAAGGGATGGCTTGCCGCAATCGCCGGCTACCAAGGGGGCTTTTGTGAATAAGGGTTTATTTTCCCTTTCCGTGTTTTTGCAAATAAGGCAGCCTTTTCGGACAGCCTCTTTGACGGCCGAATTCCTTTTGCGGCGGCCTTATTGAATCTTTCCGTGCAAAAAAAAGGGGTACGCCGCATTGAGAATGCGGCATACCCCTTTTGGAGTTTTTGAGTCCGTTACGTTTCCGCCGGTAGCGGAACGATTACTTTCTCACTCCTCCCAGCGTGGCGATTTCGCCGGGAGTCAGCGCGCGTGGCCATGCTGCCAGTTCGGAGAGCGGAGCCGGCCGGTTTTCCCTGTCGCCGGGGTTGTCGCACATCCAGTAGACGGGATGGTCGGCCCACACGTACCAGCGGTTTTCGCCCGGACGCGGTTGTTCCGCCATCAATACGCCGTCGCGATAGATGCTGGTCGTACCGTTTTTCCCCGAGAAGACGATGACAACACGCATCCATGGAGCGTCAGCATCGCTGAGATATTCGGCAATGTTCGTATAGGTGCCTATGCCCGCCTGCACAAAGCCGTCTCTGTGGCGGAGGAAGAACGAACCGTCGCCGTTTGTGCCGTTCCAGAAGAGCGCAACGTAGTCGTTGTTACCCGGTGGCGTTATCGGAATTTTTATATCCCAGAGGAAGGTGAATTCTTCGGGCTGTCCCATGGTGTGATCCCACATCAGGTTATGTGCACCCTGCGTGATCGTGATGGCTTTGTTGTCTGCCGACGGGCCGTCTACGCTGAAGACTTCGCCCTCGATCCTGAGGTTTTGACCGGCAGAGGCGAGCGCCAGGTTGCCGGGGTCGTCGAATCGCCAGTGGCCGGCGGCGAGGTCGAAGAGCGACATCGAAATGACGGCGAACTCACCCTTTATCGGTCCGACCGAGGCTGAAACCACGGCCGTGCCGCTGCCCGTGATGGTGATCAGGCCTGTTTGCGTTACGGTAACGACGTCCGGATTGCTGGTTGTCCACGTCGGCGTCACGCCTGCACCGGCCGGGTCGATCGCGGCTGTCAGCTGTACCGCGTCACCCTCTTCGTATCCGCCCTGTACGGCGCCTTCCGGATTGGTGATCGTGATGGAGGTCACGGTTACTTCCACATTCACGGTTTTCGTGAAACCGCCGCCTGTCAGCGTAATCGTTGTCGTGCCGATGCCCGTGCCGGTCACCCATGCCGTCCATCCTTCGCCGTAAGGCTCAACGGAGGCGATGCCCGGGTCGCTCGACGTCCATGCGTACGTCAGGCCTGTGGCGTCTATCGGGGTGGTTCCGGCAGTCAGTATGGCTTTTTTGCCATAGCCCAGCGTCAGTTCGTTCTTGTTGACGGTCAGATCTGTTGCCGGCGTATCCTTTTCGCACCCTGTCAGGCCGGCGATCATCAGGAGCGCGGCCATCAGTATATTTACTTTATATCGTTTCATTACTTGAGATTTTAATTATGATTATCTGTTCTGTCGGTTTCACCATCCGTAGGGCTGCGTCAGTTGCGGATTGATTACGGTTTCGCCGATCGGTACCGGGCGATAGTAGTCTTTCGGCTCGTCGAAGCGGCGGTTCTGATCTTCCCTGTTGCGGATGTAGCCCGAATTGCCGTCTTCGAGGTAGAATTGCTCCTGGAAAAACCACGTCACGTTGGCGTCGTTGGTTTTATCGTTTTCGGAGGCGGCAATCCCGAAATCGGGTACGCCGTCGCCGGTCACGTCATACACGTAAGGCAGCCTGGGGATATAGGCGCCCTGTTTGGAGATATCCAAGTGAAACACCTTGCCGGCATACCAGCGGTTGATATCCATTAAGCGGTGACCCTCTCCGGCCAGTTCCACGCGGCGTTCGCGGCGAAGCGCGAGGATCGTCACATCGGAGATGTCCGGGTAGAGCGAGCGCAGGGTGGCGTCCACCTCGCGTTCGGCGTTGAAATGCGGCATTCCCACACGGTCGCGCAGCCTGTTCACCGTTTGGTCGGCGATAGTCTGGTTGAATTGCCCCAACTCGGCCTTGGCTTCGGCATAGTTGAGCAGCACTTCGCCGTAGCGGTAGATCGGTATTCCGTTGTACTGTCCCAATCCGGATGGATTCTTCCACTCACGGCCTCTGTCGGGCACAAAGTACTTGATCTGGTGGTAGCCCCCGCGGATGGGTTCGGTCAGGTGGTAAACAGGCTCTCCGGAGGCGACTTCATGCGCTCCCGGATAGGCGATGGTTTCCGCCAGGCGCGGATCGCGGTCGGCGAAGATTTCCGAATATTCTTTCCTGTCGTAGCCTGCCACAGTGGAATAGGGGCGGCCATCCTTTGTCAGGAAACTCTCCTGCAGGCTGCGGCTGAGCGAATAATCGTCGGGGTCGCCCATCAGGTCGTTCGACCAGTTTACATTCGCGGGGAAAGTAAGATCAGGGTCGGTATCCACCCATTTGATAATCTCGCGGTTGCCGGACGGGTCGAGCGACGAAAAGAGGCTGCGGAAGCCCTCGGCGCCGGTCATGCCGTTGCCCATGTCGACGGTGCCTGCCCCGGTGATCTCGAACTGTCCGCTGTTCATCAGCTGTTCGGAAGCAACTGTCGACTTTTGCAGGAACTCGTTGGCGGTGGAACTTAATCCCAGTTCGGGATGGTATTTCCGGTATGTGCCTTCGTAGAGTGCGAAGCGCGAGAGCAGCGCAAGGGCGCAATACTTGTGGATGCGCGTTTTGTTACCCATGTCGGTCTTGATGTTGGCCACGGCAAAGTCAAGGTCGTCGATGACATGCTGCACCAGCTCGGCACGCGGCGTCTTGGCCTCGTACAGTTGCGGGTCGTCGCCGCTCAGCGGCTTCTCAATCCATGGTACCTCCCCGAATTTCTTTATCTTTTCGATATAGAACCATGCCCTGTAATAGTGGGCGATACCGACATAGTGGTTGATTTCCTCCCTGTTCCCCTCCATATTGTCTACGTCTACGCGGGAGAGCATCAGGTTGACGGCACGCAGGGCGTTCCATGCGTCTTTGTTCCATTCACCGACAGCGGCGTTCTCGGGCGAGCGCAGGTCGGTAAGCAGCCAGCGGTACATTTCGCTGTCCTGACCGTAGGTGACATTGTCCGACTCTTTGTCGTCGTACCAACCGAGGGTGTTCAGGTTGCCCATGTCGTTTAATCCGTTGACGTAGAGCTGCAAGTCGGTGACGGTACGGAAGAATACCTCGGGCGTAAGGGTCGTTTTTGGGTATTGCTCCAGAAAGTCGTCGTTGCAGGCGGTCAATCCTGTCAGGAGACCTGCCAGTACAATCATATAAATATTTAATGTTTTCATTATTCTATTATGTTACAGTTGTTAAAAAGTCAGATTCAAACCGACGGAGAAGACCTTGGTGAAAGGGTGAAACGCTTGGTCGAACCTTTCAGGGTCATTGCCGGGCACTTGGATATGATGGAAGGTCAGCAGGTTTTCACCGCTCACATAGAGCCGCAGGCGGTCGATTTTCCATTTGTTGGTCAGGACTGTAGGCAGCGTATAGCCGAGCGTCACGTTCTTCAACCGCATAAAGGAGGCGTCCTGCAGATATTTGGTCTGCTTCTGACTCAATTCGCCGCCGCCGGCAATATCGGCTTTCATGCGCGGGTAGAATCCGGCATCGCCTTTGTAGTCCCAGTTGTCCAGCGTCATTTCCGACAGGCTTCTCCAGGGTGAAGTATACATGCCCCAAAAAGCGTAGCCGTCGGCCCCACCGGGGGCATACATTTCCCGTTTGCCGATACCGTGGAGGAAGACGCGCAGGTCAAAGCCCTTCCAGTCGGCGCCCAGGTCGAAGGAGTAGAAGAAATGCGGGGTGTTGTTGCCAATGACTTTCATATCGCCCGGATTGTCTACCGTGTTGCTGCCGTTGTTGACAAGGCCGTCGTTGTTCCGGTCCCTGAACTTCAGGTCACCGGCTTTGAACGCCCTGCCGTTACCCAGCGCTGACTGGTCGGCCCATGCTGCGGCCTCTTCGTCGGACGAGAAATAACCCAGCGTTTCATAACCCCAGATCTGTCCCATCTCCTCACCCTCGTATCTGTCGCTCAACACCTTGGTGGGGTTGTCGTATTTGGTGATATACCCCGTGTAGTCCCAGAGCATGAAGCGTGCGGAATAGGAGAGGGGCGATCCGAGGACATTTTTCACGCGGTCGCGCCAGCCGAGGGTCAACTCCCAGCCGTCGGTCTTCAGGTTGGCGGCGTTGGTCTGTGGCGGGTCGGCGCCGAAAATACCCGGCAGCGTTTTGCTTTTGGTCAACATCCCATCGGTGTAGCGGGTGTATTTATCGAACGTCAGGTCGAGGCGGTTCTCAAGCAGCCCGAGATCGAGCGCCAGGTTGACGGTGCGTACCGTTTCCCATGTCAGACTGGAGTTGTCCGCGCCCGGCTGGGTGATTTTCGCCGGCTGCAACACGTCGATCAGGACAGTGGTTTTGGAGCTGAATGACATCGTCGAGATGTAATCGTAGCTGCCCACGACCTGATTCCCCAGCGAACCGTAGGAAGCGCGAAACTTCAGGTTGCTGATACGCAAAGTTTCGTTCAGGCTCTGCATAAAGCGTTCGTTCGACAGCGTCCATCCCACCGAACCCGACGGGTTGAAGACAAAGCGGCTGTCTTTGGGGAAGCGCGACGTGCCGTCGTAGCGCCCGCTAAGCTCCAGCAGGTATCTGTTGTCGAAGATATAATTCAACCGTCCGAAAGCGCCCCGTAAAGCCCAGGTGTCGATGCTCTGGCTCTTGTTGGTACTGGAGGAGGGCTTGGTCAGGTTGATGCTCGGCAACGTCGTGCTGAGCAGGTCGGTTACGCTGACCTCAAACCTGTCGGATTCGTAATATTCCTGGTTGAAGCCCGCCATTGCGCCCACTTCGTGTTTGCCTCCAAACGTCTGATTGTAATTGGTATAGGCATTGTACACGATGTATTTGCGCTGGTCGTCCGACATGGCGCCTCTCGATGCGCCGGCAGGCTGTGCTTGCCCCGGCCCTCTGTAGGCGGGAGGATTGGCAATATCTGTTCTGGTGTGCCTGAGGCCTGTAAACCGGTAGGTGGCGTCGGCTTTCACCGTCCAGATATCCTTGTAGAGCTTGAACGTGGTATTGAATGAAGCCGTCGTTTCATTGGTTTTCGTCACATCGTCTCCCCCGTTGATAAAGCTGCTCATCCAGTCGTCGGTAAACGCACCCTCCGGATTGTAGATCGGCATGATGGGATACTGCTGGGTAATGCGGTAGAAGTTCCATGACGGCTCTGCGTTCATATTGGGGTCGTTGAAAATGGAGGGTCGCTGGTAGCTCTGCCGCGTAAAGGTGAAATTGGCGCCCGCATCCCACCATTTGGTGAGTTTATAGGTGGCATTTCCGCGGAGGTTGTACCTGTCGAGGTAGTCGTGGATGTAACGCATCATCCCGTCTTGCCGGAAGTACTCGCCGC
>JAISRY010000249.1 GCA_031273385.1 Tannerellaceae bacterium
GGCATACGACACGCCGGGAGGAAGCTGCAAAGCCCCCGATTCGATCTTCTCTTTCAGCATCCTGCCGGTTTCGTCGACCACATCCACTTCGGCTTTCCCCTCCGTCTTGTCGAAGATAACGTATCCGGTCAGGAAAGTATTCTCGCTCTGAATCATTTGCGCCCCTTTGGTATAGTCGATATCCGCCACATCGGCAAGCGGTATCTGCTCTCCCGTAGCGGTGGGGATCAGGAGACGCGCCAGTTCGTCGGGGTCGTCCCGCAGCTCGCGGGGGTAGCGCAGGCGGACGGGGAAGCGTTCGCGCCCCTCCACCGTGGTGGTCAGCGGCATCCCCCCGACAGCGGCGCCGATCACCTCCTGCAGGTCGCCCACCGTGATGCCGAGCCGCGCCATATTGCGCCTGTTGAGGCGTATCTCCAGGTAGGGCGCGCCGACGGCACGATCATAGAATACGGTGGAGGGCAAGATGGAGGGCGCCTCTTTCAAGGCCGCTTCGAGCGCTTTCCCTCCCTGTTCGATGCTCTCAAGGTCGGGGCCGGAGACTTTCAGCCCCATGGCGGCACGCATACCGGTCGACAGCATCACGAGGCGGGCTTCGATGGGTTGCAGTTTGGGCGAAGAGGTGAGACCCGGCATGTGCGAGGCGTTGACGATCTCCTGCCAGATATCGTCCGGTCGCCGGATGTGCGGACGCCATTGCCGGAAATAGTCTCCCCGCCGGTCGGGGATCAGGCTGTCGGCGGGAATCAGGCGGAAACCCTCCGCCGGCTGGTAGGTGGAGCCATCGGCCAGCAGGAACGCCCCTTTCCCGTTGACCTTAAAGCGCATCCGGCGCCCGTTGGCATCCAGGATATACTCCGGCCGGTAGTTGATCGTATTTTCAAACATCTGCACCGGGGCGGGGTCGAGCGCCGAGTTGACGCGTCCCCATTTCCCGACGGTGACTTCCACTTCGGGGATAGCGGTGATGCGTTGGTCGACCATCCCGATCAACCGCCGGTTCTCGTCTATGCCCGTATGCGGCATACTGGTCGGCATTAAAAGGAAAGAGCCCTCATTCAGGCTGGGCATAAACTCTTGCCCCATATCGCGCCATATCATGACGCCGGCAAAGAGCGTAAGGAGGGGGATCAGCATAAACTTCCAACGGTTGGCCAGGCACCAGCGCAGGATACGCTCGTAGTAGATCACCAACGCCCAGAGCAGGGCAAGGATCACCCCTACGGCGAAGACGACGAAGACGAAGTTGGTGAAGAAGCCCGCCCCCGTCCCGACGGGCAGCCATTCGGAAGTCAGGATAAGGATCGCCACGCCCACGCCCGCCACCCTCCCCGCAGGAGAGGCAAACGAGGCGAAGAGGGAGAAAAGCCGCTTCCGTTTCCAGTCTTTAAGGAAAGCAAAGGGACGGCGGGGCGCCAGCAGGTAACAGGCCACCGTCGGCAACACGACGAATCCCAGCACAAAGGCCGACAACAGGGCGAACGTCTTCGTATAGGCCAACGGGCCGAACAGCTTACCCTCCTGCGCCTGTAGGGTGAAGACGGGCAGGAAGCTGATGATCGTCGTCAGCATACCGGTAGACAGGGCGCCGGCGACCTCTTTCACGCTCCGTCCGACCAGGGCGGTAAAGGCTTCCCCTTTCCGCACCTCGGGATGCTCTCCTATATGCCTCAGTATATTCTCCACGATGACGACCCCCACGTCGACCATCACCCCTATGGCGATCGCAATTCCCGACAGGGCGACGATATTGGCGTCCACCCCCGTATACCGCATAATGATAAAGGTAAACAGGACGGCAAGGGGAAGAATGGCGGAGATGGCCACCGACGCCCGCAGCCGGAACACCAGCACGATCACGACAATGATACAAATCAATATCTCATGCGAAAGGGCTGTCTCGAGCGTCCCGATCGTTTCGCGGATCAACCCCGAACGGTCGTAAAAGGGGACGACCGTCACTTTCGATACCGTCCCGTCGGGAAGTACCTTTTGCGGCAGTCCGGCCTGCATCTCCGCGATCTTCTCTTTCACATGCCCGATGACGGCCATCGGGTTGGAACCGTAACGGGCGACCACCACCGCCCCGACGGCTTCGATTCCCTCCCTGTCCAACCCGCCGCGCCGCGCCGACGGGCCGAGGCTGACGAACGCCACGTCCCTGATCCTGACCGGAACGCCGTTGCGCACCGTCACGACCGCCTCTTCCAGGTCGGACACATCGTTGATATACCCCAGCCCCCTGACAAGGTATTCCACGCGGTTCATCTCAATCGTCCCCGCGCCGATATCCAGGTTGCTCTTTTGTACGGCGTTCATCACATCCATGACGGAAACGTCGAAAGCGCGCATGGCGTGGGGGTCGATCTCTACCTGGTACTCTTTCACAAAGCCACCGGCGGTAGCCACCTCCGCAACGCCCTCGGCGGACGAAAGCGCATATTTCACATAAAAATCCTGGATCGTCCTCAGTTCGCCGGCATCCCATCCGCCGGCAGGCTCGCCCGTCTGCGGGTTGCGCCCCTCCAGCGTATACCAGAAGACCTGCCCCAAAGCCGTCGCGTCGGGGCCTAAAGCGGGCTGCACCCCATCGGGCAGCATCCCGGCAGGCAGTGAGTTGAGCTTTTCCAGCACCCGCGAACGGCTCCAGTAAAACTCCACGTCGTCATCGAACAGGATATAGATAAACGACATCCCGAACATGGAGGTGCTGCGTATCGTCTTCACCCCCGGAATACCCGACAAGGCCGTGGTGAGCGGATAGGTCACCTGATCCTGGATATCCCTGGGCGAACGCCCCATCCATTCGGTCGCCACGATCTGCTGGTTCTCGCCGATATCGGGAATGGCATCTACCGCCACCGGATCGCGCGGCAACAGCCCGCCATGCCAATCGAAAGGCGATACCGATACCCCCCAGGCGATAAGGATAATAAGCAGCAAACCCGTTATCAGTTTATTTTTGAGAAAATAGTTGATCATAAGCCGTCTCAGTAGGTTTTCGCCCTGCAAGGTACGTATTTTATTCGAAATTACAACAAGGATGCGAGAGGGCGCATGCTAATTTGGAAAAGGGTGCATCCTCTTTGGGAAGAGGGTGCATCCTTTTCCCAAAGAGAGTGCATCCTAAGAAACTTAAGAAACTTAAGAAACTTAAGAATCTTAAGGGGCTTAAGGATCTTAAGGGGCTTAAGGATCTTAAGAAATTTAAAGAGCTTAAGGGTCTTGATGAAAATCCTGATTATCTTTACGGCGGTTTTTAATTAAGGAAAGAGATGAGCCATACGATTAATTTTCAGCAGGCGGGGGAACAGACTAAGGCTGTTCATGCGGGAGAGCGTCCCGATCCGGCCACAAACGCTTCGGCGCCCAATATCGTCATGTCGACGACATACGTGGTAGATGCCGGTACGACATTCTCCGTCGAGGGATTGGAAGAGGACGACAGGTGGATCTATACCCGCTGGGGGAATCCGACCGTCCGGCAGTTGGAAGAGAAACTATCTGTGCTGGAAGAGGCGGAAACGGCGGTCGCCTTTGCCAGCGGGATGGCCGCCATCAGCGCCCTGCTGCTTCATTGCCTGAAAGCGGGCGACCATGCCGTGATCAGCGACGTGGCCTACGCCGCCCTGTCGGAAGCCACGAACGAGATGATTCCCGCGCTGAACATCGGGATAACGAAAGTCGATACCTCCGACCTCGAAGCGGTACGCGCCGCCCTACGCCCCAATACCAGGCTGGTCTATGTCGAAACGCCCTGCAACCCCCTGCTGCGGCTGACGGACATTGAAGCCGTCGCTAAGCTGGCGCACGGCGCAGGCGCCCTTTTGGCGGTGGATTCCACCTTTGCCACTCCCGCCGCGACGAAGCCTTTGTCGCTGGGAGCGGACTTTGTCGTCCATTCGTTGACAAAATATTTAGGCGGACACGGGGATGCCCTCGGCGGGGTTATCCTGGGTGGAAAGGCCGACCTGACGCCGTTGCGCAAGAAGACGGCGATCCGCTTGGGCGGGACGTTAAGCCCGTTCAACGCCTGGCTGATTTTGAGAGGGATCGCTACGTTCCCCCTCCGTATGCGCGTACACCAGGAGAATGCCCTGGCGGTAGCCGCCTACCTGGAGCGGCATCCCGGCGTGAAGCAGGTGGCCTATCCCGGCCTGCCCTCGCATCCCCAGTATGAGCTGGCGCGGCGGCAGATGCATAACTTCTCCGGCATCCTTACTTTCCAGACGGAAGACGGCCCCGCCATGGCGCGGCGGTTGGCGGAGAAGCTGCGCATCATCCACTATGCCGTATCGCTGGGGCATCACCGTTCGCTCGTTTTCTATCTCAACAGCCGGGAGCTGCTCCAGAGCTCGTTCCGCTTCTCCACGCCGGAGCAGTTGGCCTCGTGGAACGCTTTTGCCGGCGACGGCGTTTTCCGCCTTTCCGTCGGTTTGGAAGATGCCCGCGACCTGATTGCAGACTTGGAACAAGCTATCGGGTAAGGGGCTATGGAGTGGTTGAAAGCCGTTTTCTTCGAGCCTACCGTGATACAGGCCATTGCCGTTATTACGATCGTCTCCGCCGTTGGGCTATGCCTGGAGAGATTGAAAGTGTTCGGCGTTTCGCTTGGCGTGACGTTCGTTTTCTTTGCCGGTATACTTGCCGGAAGCTTAGGGGTCGTCTTAGACGCCGGTATGCTGGAGTTTGCCCAGCAGTTCGGGCTTATCCTGTTTGTGTATACCCTGGGGCTGCAGGTCGGGCCCGGCTTCTTTTTCTCTTTCAAGAAAGGGGGAGTCAAGCTGAATATGATGGCGATCAGCGTGATCCTGCTGGGGCTGGCGATGGCGTTGGCCTTTCATTGGACGATGGATATACCGCTGCACATCGTGATGGGGTTGCTTTCCGGCGCGGCGACGAATACGCCCTCCCTCGGCGCGGCGCAACAGGCCTTGCAACAGATTGACCCGGGCAATGCCAAGGGGTTGGCGGATATGGCGTTGAGCTGTGCCGTCGCCTATCCGCTGGGGGTGACGGGGGTGATCCTTGCCGTCGCGCTTTTACGGAAATTCTCCGTCGCGAGGCCTGCCGGCGACAAGGAGCCTGCCGTCCCGAAGCCCAATGTCGCCGAGTTTCAGGTGATCAATCCCGCCGTATTCGGGAAAAGCATCAGGGAGGTCATGGGGTATTGCGGGAAGCATTTTGTGATCTCCCGTATCTGGCGCAAGGGGAAAGTGACGATCCCCACCTCCGATGCGCTCCTGCAGGAGGGCGACCATTTGCTGGTGATCTCCGTCAAGTCGGACGTCGAAACGATCAGGACGCTCTTCGGGCATCAGGAGAATGTCGACTGGAACAAGGAAGATATCGACTGGAATGCCGTAGACAAGCAGCTGATCTCCCGCCGTATCGTGGTGACCCGCAGCAAAGTAAACGGCGTCAGGCTCGGTTCGCTCCGCCTGCGCAACCTCTACGGCGTCAATATTACCCGCGTGAACCGCGCCGGTATCGACCTGCTGGCCTCGCCCAACCTCCATCTCCAGATGGGCGACCGGCTGACCATCGTCGGGGAAGCGTCGGCCGTCAATACGATCGCCGGCATCGTGGGGGATGAGGTCAAACGGCTGACCACGCCCAACCTGTTCGCCATCTTCCTGGGTATTTTCCTGGGTGTCCTGCTGGGTATTCTTCCGGTGACGATCCCGGGCATGACGATCCCCATCAAGCTCGGCATCGCCGGCGGGCCGATCATCGTCGGCATCCTGATGGGCGCTTTCGGCCCCCGGTTCCATGTGACGACCTATACCACGCAAAGCGCCAACCTGATGATGCGCCAGTTCGGTATCGTCATCTATCTCGCCGCCCTCGGTATCGTTTCGGGCGCCCATTTCTTTGAAACGGTCTTTCGCACCGAGGGGCTTGTCTGGATCGGCACGGGCTTCCTGCTGACCATGGCGCCGACGCTTATCGTAGGCGCCGTCGCCTCCAGGGTACTGAAAACAGACTACGCCGTCACGGCGGGCATGCTTTGCGGAAGCATGGCGAACCCCATGGCGCTCAGCTATGCCAATACCACCGTCGAGGGCGACGAACCCTCCGTATCGTACGCCACCGTATACCCCGTCTCCATGTTCCTGCGCGTCATTACGGCACAACTGATCATCCTCCTCTTCATGTAGCCCCGCGGAGTAAACGGATACTTATCCGTTCCGAAATGCTTTCGTAACACGAAAGCCATAGTTTTGTCCGGTCAAAAAAAGGGACAAAACGATGTTAGAGCGACTATTGAGGAAAGATGCTTTTTTGGTTATATGGTGTATTGCGGCAGCCTTTGGCGCCTATTTTTGTACGTATGCGTTCCGGAAACCGTTCAATGCGGGGACGTATGAGGGCTACATGCTTTTCGGTATCGGCTACAAAACCGTTCTGATTATTTCCCAGATGCTGGGGTATATCATCTCCAAGTTTAGCGGGATCAAGTTCATCTCCGAACTGAAGCCGCAGAAGCGGATCAGGCTGATGGTATGCCTGGTCGGATTCGCCGGCCTGGCGCTGGCCGGCTTCGGGCTGGCGCCCTATCCTTACGGCTTTGTCTGTCTGTTCCTCAATGGGCTTCCATTGGGGTTGATCTTCGGTATCGTGTTCAGTTTCCTGGAGGGGAGGCGTTTTACCGAAATGCTCTCCTTAGGGTTGTCGATCAGTATGATTACCGGCTCGGGAATACTCAAATCCGCCTATTTCTTTATTCAAAGGACGTTTCATGTCGCCGAATTTTGGATGCCGGCGGTGGAGGGGCTGGTCTTTGTCCCGCCTTTCCTCTTTTTCGTATGGATGCTCTCCCGCATACCGGCGCAGAATACCGCCGATATTGCCCAACGGACGAAACGCGAACCGATGACCGGGCAGGACAAGCGGGCATTGCTCCGCACATTCGGGCCGGGGATCGGCTGCATTGTCGCCATCAATGCCCTGCTTACGCTTTTTCGCGATTTCAGGGACGATTTCATGGTGGAGATCGCCCATGAAATCGGCATCGACGGTTCGATGACGATCTTCTCGACGGTGGAATCGGGGATCGGCTTTTTCGTCCTGTCGGCGATCGGGCTGTTGTCGTTCTTCCGTTCCAACAAAACGAGCTTTGCCGCCATGCACCTGATGATGCTTGCGGGGTTGTTGCTGCTGGTGGGCGGTTCTATCGCCCGGGTACAGGGGGCGATCTCTCCCTTAGGGTGGTTCGTTTGCAGCGGATGCGGCGCCTTTCTCTCCTATATCGTGATCCAGAGCGTCTATTTCGACCGCTTTATCGCGCTGTCCAGGGTAAAGGCCAATGCCGGTTTCCTGATCTATATCTGCGACTCGGCAGGGTATGTCTGTTCCATCCTGCTGCTGTGTTACCGCGAATTTTTCGTCGCTTCGCTGCCGTATAGCACGCTGCTGTTCTATCTCAGCCTGGGCGTTTCCATCGTCGGCATCGTCTGCCTGGCGATTGGCGGAAGCTATTTCTTTACCCGTTTGCACGACAGGAATATTCATCATTTAAAAACAGTATATATATGAAAACAGCTATTTCGCGCCCCTACCTGCTGCTGACGCCCGGGCCGCTGACCACCTCTTGCGGGGTCAAAGAGGCGATGTTGCACGATTGGTGTACGTGGGACGAGGACTATAACCGCCTGGTCGAGGATGTGCGTCGCCGCCTCCTGTCGCTGCCGGGCGGCGATATGAGCCGCTATACCACCGTGCTGATGCAGGGTAGCGGCACGTTTACGGTGGAATCGGTGGTCGGCAGCATGATGCCCGCGAAAGAGGGCAAACTCCTCGTGCTGGCAAACGGCGCCTACGGAGACCGGATCGCCACCATCGCACGCACCCTGCGGATCGACACCGTCGTACAGCGTGCAAAGGATGTCGAAATCCCTGATTTGACGCTCTTTGAGCAGGCCTTATCCCGCGACCGCTCCATTACGCACGTGGCAGCCGTCCATGTCGAAACGACGACCGGCATACTGAATCCCATAGTGGCTATCGCCGAAATCGCGAAGAGGCACGACCGCCGCCTCCTGATCGACTCGATGAGCGGTTTCGGGGGTATCGGGATGGATATTTCGGGGATGGATATCGACTACGTCGTCAGTAGCGCCAACAAGTGCATACAGGGCGTTCCCGGCTTCGGGTTCGTGATCGCAAAAAGGGACGAACTGGCCAAATGCGAGGGGCGGGCGCGTTCCCATTCGTTAGACCTCTACGGCCAGTGGAGCCAGATGGAGAGCGGGAAAGGGAAGTGGCGTTTTACGTCGCCCACGCATGTCGTTCACGCCTTTTACCAGGCTCTGCTGGAGCTGGAAAAGGAGGGCGGTATCCCATCCAGGGAGGCGCGTTACCGGAACAACTGCCGGATTGTACAAGAGGGGATGGAGGGGTTGGGCTTTAAGCCGGTTATCCCCCGGCAATACCAATCGCCCATCATTACCGCTTTCTATCCCCCACAGCATCCCGGCTACCATTTCCCCCGCTTCTATCAGGCGCTTAAACGGCGGGGATTTGTGATCTATCCGGGGAAACTGACCGAGGCGGAAACATTCCGCATCGGCCATATCGGCGATATACACGCGGAGGATATGCATCAGCTAATCAAGGCGGTAGAAGAATCAATGTATTGGACAAAATAAAAAACGGCTTATGGACGAACGGAAAAAAATAAAAGGAATTATCTGCGACTGGGCGGGAACGGTCATCGACTTCGGATGCATGGCGCCCGTCAGGGTCTTTGTCGAAGTATTTAAGAAGCGGGGGATCGACATCACGTTGGAAGAGGCGCGCAAACCGATGGGGCTGTCCAAAAAGGCGCACATACAGGCGATCTTGCACGAACCGCGCATCACCGCCCTCTGGCGGGAGCGGTACGGACAGCCTCCCGGCGAAGCGGACGTGGACAGCCTGTACGCCCTGGTGGAGCCGCAGCTGGCGGAGGAGGTAAAAGGCCACAGCGATCTCATAGACGGAACGATGGAGTTGCTGGCGTTTTGCCGTGAAAACGGCGTCAAGTTCGGGACGACGACCGGCTACACCGCCGCCATGATGCGGAATATCATTCCGGCGGTGGCCGAAAAAGGGTTTATCCCGGACTGTATCGTCGCTTCGGACGAAGTCCCGGCAGGCCGTCCCTCTCCCTTTATGGTCTTTGAAAACATGAAACGGATGAACTGCTATCCCGCTTCGCAAATGGTGAAAATAGGAGATACCGTCGCCGATATCCAGGAGGGGTTGAACGCCGGTATGTGGACGATCGGGCTGACCCTTTCGGGGAATGAAACCGGCCTGGCCAGGAGCGAATTGGCGGCTCTCCCCGAATCCGAAATCCAGGAGTTAAGGTTCAGGGCAAGCAAACGGCTGTTAAAGGCCGGAGCGCACTATACCTGCGACGGCATCTGGTCTGTCCTCCCCGTATTGCGGGGAATCAACGAGAAAGGCTCGATCACGAACCGGATGGACGATTGGTGAGCGCGGCGGGTTTCCGGCACTTGATGAGGACTTTCCCCTCTTTCGCGGTCGTTGTGGCGAAGAGGTAGGCCTCTCCGCCGTCGCGGATCTTTGTCCGCTGGCGTAAGGCCTCCGCCGTGAGGGGGAAGTTGCGGGTGGTGATATTGGCCTGCGGAATATATTGCGCCAGCGTTTTACACCGTTTGCCGGAAAAAGGGAACGCCTCTTCCACCTCGAAGATCCTGCCTGGGAAATCCTCCACCAGCCTGTCCGACGTGTACAGGTGGCTGTTTACGTGCAGTTTCTCTACCCCGTAACAAAAGGCGATACGTTTGAACGCGCCGGCTTTCAGGATAGAGGCGTTCGGCTCGTACAGATAGGCCATCAGGCGGGGAGCAGGGCGGGAGGGCGCCGCTTTCTCCTCTTCCGCGAGGAAAGAGAACGCCTCCTCCTTTCCGGCTGTCGTAAAATGGACGCACCGTATGACGGGCGCTCTCCCCTCCCCGCCCCGTTTCATCACAAACAGCAGCTCCTTTACCTCGTTCCTGACCGCAAGGACATGTACCTCGACGGTGGCCGGAAGAAGCGACAGGGTATGGCTGATATCCGCCATCGGCGACAGCTTGGCGACGACCGCCGGTGCGCGCTCCAGCAATACCGGCGCAAGCCTCTGCAGATCAGGCTCGCAGTCCTGCAGGGCGAACAGGCGTTTGTCCCCCTTTCCCCGTCGTGCCGGATCAATATAAAAGAGGCCTGTCTCCGGCAAATCCGGCAACAGCGCGGCGGCATCGCCCTCCCATACCGTGATATTGGGGGCGTTAAGGGCGGCGAAGTTTTGCCGTGCGGCATCGCAATAGGCCCCGTTCCGCTCGATATAGGTCAACCGTTCGACGACGCGGGAGAGGAAAAAGCTATCGACCCCCATACCGCCCGTCAGATCACAGACGTGTACCAGGCCGGCGGCCAACCGCTGCTTATAGCGTGCCGCCTGTTCGGAAGAGGATTGTTCGGCAGCCAGCCGGGAGGGGAAAATAACCCCCTCGTTGGCACACCATAGAGGAAGCTTTTCGCGCACCTGACGCCTGATCGCGATCTGTTCGACGACAAAAGGCATATCCACCTCCGGATACCGTGAAGCGTTCAACAACAGCCGGTTCAAGTCATCCCCGGCATGTTCCCGTATAAATTGCAATGTCATCGCCAACCTCATCAGAATCAGAATCAGGATTTTCAGGATTAAAGAATTTCCAGAATGAAATACACTGCAAAGATAGTACTTAAGACCATTAAATTCCTTAAGAATCTTAAGCTTTTTAAGGGGAATACCGAAAATACAAAATGTCACCGAAAAGCCCGAATTTCTGACAATTTGTAAAGAAAATGCCCTTTTCGGCCAATGCGTTTTTTGTGCATTTTGATGAATTTTTCTCCATTTTTGGGCGGCCAAACCGCCATTTCGGGCGAAATGACAACGATTTCATGAAAATCGTCCGAAATTATCTGGATCATATCCGGCAATTATCTGGATGCTTTTTGGGAGAATCCAGATCATTTCCGGGAATGATCCAGATGATTTTCCGGAAAAGTCCGGACGTTTTGTCAATAAGCCTTAATTGCGCGTTTATAAAGATTAAAATGACAAAATTTAACGGCCAAATTGCTCCAAAACGCCACTCCGTTTCAAAGGGGAAAAATGAGCGGTTTTGTGCCTTATAATCATTTATATATGCCGGGAAAGCGTGTCTTCTTAACCCCCGTTTTCCCGCCATATTTCCGAGCGGCTCGTCCCGCGGGGCGATACAGCCGATTCTCAGAGGGGTAAAACTATCAAAAACTATCATTTTGTCATTTCGCCGGAGACGGGTGGAAAAATGACAAAATGTTAGTTGGGCGCTTTTTTTTGGTATCGCATGACTTAACTTGGAAATAATTATCTATTTTTGTGCTTTAATAAAGTAAATCATAGAAATAGAACATGACTGCAACGAAACGAATGAAACGAGCGTTGGTCTCCGTTTACCATAAGGAGGGGTTGGATGAACTTTTAATGAAGCTGCATGATGAAGGGGTGCGTTTTGTTTCGACCGGCGGTACGCAGGCTTTTATCGAATCGCTGGGCTTGCCCTGCGACGCGGTGGAAGACCTGACCGGCTATCCATCCATTCTGGGAGGCCGTGTGAAGACGCTGCATCCGAAAGTGTTTGGCGGTATCCTTGCCCGCAGGGAAAACGATACCGACAAGGCACAGCTGGTGGAATACGATATCCCCGAAATTGACCTGGTCATCGTCGACCTCTACCCTTTTGAAGAGACGGCCGCTTCCGGCGCCGGCGAACAGGATATTATCGAGAAAATAGACATCGGCGGTATCTCGCTGATACGCGCGGCGGCGAAGAATTATAAAGATGTGGCGATCGTCGCATCGAAAACGCAATACCTCCCCCTGATGCATATACTGGAAGAAAAGGGGGCGGAGACTTCGCTTGAAGACCGCAGGTGGTTCGCTAAAGAGGCCTTTGCCGTCTCTTCGGGGTATGATACGGCGATCTTCCGCTATTTTGACGGGCGGGAAGATTCCGCTTTCCGCGCGGCGGTGAACAATCCGATGCATCTGCGCTACGGGGAGAACCCCCATCAAAAGGCGCAGTTTTTCGGGGCGTTCGAAGAGATGTTCGACCAGATACACGGGAAAGAGATCTCCTATAACAACCTGTTGGATATTGACGCGGCGGTGAGCCTGATCGACGAATTCGACGAATTGACGTTCGCCATCCTCAAGCACAACAATGCCTGCGGGATCGCTTCGCGCGGCTCCGTCCTGGAGGCCTGGAAAGATGCGTTGGCCGGCGATCCGGTATCGGCTTTCGGCGGGATACTGGCGACCAATGTGGCGATCAACAGGGAGGTGGCGGAAGAGATCAATAAAATATTTTTCGAGGTGATTATCGCCCCCGATTATGATACGGACGCGCTGGATGTATTGATGCAGAAGAAGAACCGTATTATCCTGATCCGTAAAGAGTACGGGGGCTCTCCCACGCAATACCGCTCGTTGTTGAACGGGGTGCTGGTGCAGGAGAAGGATTTGAGCATACAGGCGGAGAGGGAGCTGGAGGCGATGACCGTCAAGTCCCCCGACGCCAGGGAGGTGGAAGACCTGCTGTTTGCCAACAAACTGGTCAAACACAGCAAGTCGAATGCCATCACGCTGGTGAAGAACAGGCAGCTTTGCGCCAGCGGGGTGGGGCAGACCTCCCGCGTCGATGCGTTGAAGCAGGCGATAGAGAAAGCCCATTCGTTCGGGTTTGACCTGAGCGGTGCGGTCATGGCTTCCGACGCTTTCTTTCCTTTCCCGGATTGTGTGGAGATTGCCGGCAAAGCCGGTATAACGGCTATCATACAGCCGGGGGGTTCCGTGAACGATAAGCTGTCGACGGACTATTGTAACGAACATGGTCTGGCGATGGTAAAGACGGGCGTCCGTCACTTTAAACACTAAAGGTTATAACATACGAAAAACAAACATGGGATTATTTTCTTTTACTCAAGAGATAGCGATGGACCTGGGGACGGCGAATACCATTATTATCAGTAATGGCAAGATCGTGGTGGATGCTCCTTCGGTAGTGGCGTTGGACAGGCGTACGGACAAGGTGCTGGCCGTTGGCGAGCAGGCGCGCCAGATGCATGGTAAGACACACGAAAATATCCGGACGATCCGCCCCCTCCGCGATGGCGTGATTGCCGACTTCTTTGCCGCAGAGCAGATGATTCGCGGGATGATCAAAATGATCAGTCCCAAAAACCGCTGGTTCTCCCCCTCGCTCCGTATCGTGGTCTGTATTCCATCGGGCAGTACCGAAGTGGAGTTGCGCGCCGTCCGCGATTCGGCCGAACATGCCGGCGGACGGGACGTTTACATGATCTATGAGCCGATGGCCGCCGCGATCGGTATCGGGATCGACGTGGAGGCGCCCGAGGGGAATATGGTGGTGGATATCGGCGGTGGGACGACGGAGATTGCCGTGATCTCGCTGGGCGGTATCGTGTCGAACAAGTCTATCCGTATCGCCGGGGACGACCTGACGGCGGATATTATGGAGTATATGCGCCGGCAGCATAATGTGAAAGTGGGCGAACGGACGGCGGAACAGATCAAGATAAACGTAGGCTCCGCCCTGACCTTCCTGGACAACCCTCCCGAAGATTACATCGTTCACGGCCCGAACCAGATGACGGCCCTGCCGATGGAGGTGTCGGTCTCCTATCAGGAGATCGCGCATTGCCTGGAGAAGTCGTTTTCGAAGATGGAAGCGGCTATTCTGAGCGCACTGGAGCAAACGCCTCCCGAACTGTATGCCGATATCGTGCGCAACGGGATCTACCTGGCCGGTGGCGGCGCGTTGATGAGGGGGTTGGACAAGCGGTTGACGGAAAAGATCAATATCCAGTTCCATGTCGCCGAAGACCCGCTGCATGCCGTCGCTAAGGGGACGGGCATCGCCCTGAAGAATATTGATAAATTTAATTTCCTGATCAGGTAATAGTTATCCCTTATCAAGTCGCCTTTTGCCGATTGAATTATGCATAAATTGCTCGATTTTCTAATAAGGAAGAGACATTGGTTCCTGTTCGTGCTGCTCGAAATCATTTCGTTGACGCTCGTATACCGGAACAATGCGTATCAGCGGAATATCATGTTCGGTACGGCTAATGTCGTCACGGCTAAAATACTCTCCCTCTCGGGCAGCGTCAACTCCTATCTGAACCTGCGGGAACAGAACAGGGCGTTGCTCGAGCGCAACGGGGCGTTGGAGATGGATCTCCTGATGCTGCGTGACCAGATGGAGGCTATGATAGCGGATACGGTGTCGTTCCGCGGTTTTGTGCCCGATTCGACCGAGCGCTTTCCCTACGATTTCATCATGGCCAAGGTGGTGTACAACAGCGTGACCTACGCCTCGAATTACATCACGCTGAACAAAGGGCTGAAAGACGGCGTGTCGCCCGACATGGGCGTCATTTCGGAGAATGGCGTCGTGGGGATTATTTTGACGGTGTCGGACTATTATTCGGTCGCTATTCCGATCTTGAACCCCAAGTTCCGGTTGAGCTGCAAGGTGTTGGGCAGCAATTCTTTCGGGTCGATGAGCTGGAACGGGCGCAGTACGCGGTACGCCAATCTGGACGAGCTGCCCCGCCATGTGGAGTTCCAGATCGGGGACACGATCGTGACCAGCGCCTATTCCAAGATATTTCCCGAAGGGCTTATGGTCGGCTTCGTCTCCTCTTTCGAGAAGCAGCGGGACGACAACTTTTATTCGTTGAAGATTGAACTGACGACGGATTTTCATCGCCTCAACAATGTGATGATTATCCGCAATTACCATCAGGCGGAACAAAAACAGGTAGAACGGGAGGCGCGCGGACATGATTGATAATGTGATTAAAGGGATCGTCTATTTTATTACGCTGGTACTTATCCAGGTGTTGGTCTTGAATAACATTCATTTCCTCCGGCTGGCCACCCCTTTCCTGTACCTCTATTTTATCGTCAAATTGCCCGTCGGTACGTCGTCGGTGAATACGACCTTTCTATCGTTCCTTATCGGGATGATCATCGACCTGTTTTCCAATACGCCGGGGATGCATGCGGCGGCGTGTACGTTCGCCGGATTTTCGCGACAGGCGATGATCAAGCTGTATATGGGAAAAGACCTTGCCGAGGGGCTTTCCCCCTCTTTCAGGACGTTTGGGTACGGCGGCTTTTTCCGTTATGCCGTTACCTTTGTGATCCTGCACCATGCGACGCTGTTCCTGATCGAGTCGCTGACGCTGTTCGATCCCCTGTTCCTTGTCATCCGCATCGTGGCGAGCGTGGTGGTGACGACGCTCCTGCTGTGTATCGTTGAGTCGTTCAATATCGAATCCCAGAAGAGTGGAGAATAACTTGAAATACAGGTTGGAGAACCGGCGTTACGTCATCTACGGGGTCGTTGTCCTGGTCGTCCTTATTTTCATTGTCCGCCTGTTTTACCTGCAAATCGTAGATACCGAATACAAGGCGTGGGCCGACAGCAACGCCTTTCTGAAGAAGACGCTCCACCCCTCGCGGGGGATGGTGTATGACCGTAACGGGAAATTGCTGGTCTATAACCAGCCGGCATACGACATAATGCTCATCATGCGGGAGATACAGCCTTTCGACACCCTGGACTTTTGCCAGACGGTAGGGATCTCCAAGGAGCAGTTTGACCGGCGGATTACCGAAATAAAGAACCGCCGCCTGAATCCCGGCTACTCGTCGTATGTGCCGCAGGTGTTTATGAACCAGCTTTCGGTGCAGGACTACGGCGTATTGCAGGAGAAGCTGTATAAATTCCCCGGCTTCTATATCCAGAACCGTACGATCCGGGAATATGAATATCCTTTTGCCGCCCATGTGTTGGGTACGATCGGCGAGGTAGACAAAAAAGACATTGAGCGGGATCCCTATTATGTGCAGGGCGACTATTCCGGCCGTACCGGTGTGGAACGCTCCTTCGAACATGTATTGAGAGGCGAAAAGGGGGTGGAGATCCTGCTTCGCGACGCGCACGGCAGGATAAAGGGGAAGTACGAAGAGGGGGTACACGATATCGCTCCCGTTTCCGGTAAGACGCTGATCCTTTCCCTCGATATCGAGCTGCAGGGATATGGCGAGAGGCTGATGAGGAACAAGATAGGGAGCATTGTCATGATCAAACCCTCGACGGGGGAGATACTCTGTATGGTTTCGTCCCCTACCTTTGACCCGAGCATCCTGGTCGGGCGTCAACGGGGGAAGAATCACCTGGAGCTGGAGCGCAACCCGTTGAAGCCGCTTTTGAACCGTCCGCTGATGGGGCGTTATCCCCCCGGCTCTACGTTTAAGCCGGCGCAAGGGCTTATCTTTTTGCACGAAAAGGTGATTACGGCGGAGACCTCCTACGCCTGTGCGCATGGCTACCCCGTATTGGGAGGCAAGCCGGGATGCCACTCGCACGGCTCGCCCTTGAGCTTGATCCCCGCCCTGGCGACCTCCTGCAATGCCTATTTCTGTTGGGGATTGCGCGATATGATCGACAGCCGGCGGCGTTATCCGACGGTTCAGGATGGGCTTGAGGTATGGAGGAACCATCTGGCCAGTATGGGCTACGGTCGCCGGCTGGGCATTGATGTGCCCGGGGAGGTGGCCGGTTATATCCCCAACAGTAAATTCTATGACAAGATGTATAAGGGGCGCTGGTCGTCCAGCACGATCATTTCCAACGCGATCGGGCAGGGTGAAATCGAGGCCACGCCGCTCCAGATATGCAATCTTTCGGCCACGATCGCCAATCGCGGCTACTATTATATCCCCCATGTAGTGAAAGAGATACAGGACGGGCAGCTGGATGAGGTATATACGACAAAGAACTACCCGACGGTTGACGCCAGGTATTACGACTATATCGTAGAGGGGATGCGGAACGCGGTGACGGGCGGCACGTGCCGGTCGACGGCCTTGCCGGATATTGCCGTTTGCGGGAAAACGGGGACTTCGCAGAACCCCCACGGACAAGACCACTCGGTCTTTATGGGCTTTGCGCCCGAGGTCAATCCGGAGGTCGCCATCGCCGTATTGGTGGAGAACGCCGGGTTTGGCGCCACCTACGCCGTGCCGGTGGCGAAGCTGATGTTTCAGAAGTACCTGAAAGGCGAAATAGCCGAGAGCGACAAGTGGCTGGAAGAGAAGATCGAAAATGCCGTAATATTACCGCGAAATGCCTTATAGGAAAGCCGATACATGGAAGACTGTCGATTGGTTCACGATCGTTCTGTACCTGCTCATGATCACTGCCGGTTGGTTCAGTATCTGCGGGGCGAGTTATGAATACGAGCATGTGGGGCTGTTCGACCCTTCGGGGCGTCCGGGCTCGCAGCTGATATGGATCGGCCTGTCTTTTATCCTGATATTTATCCTGTTGATGCTGGAGGCGGACTTTTTTAATGTCTTTGCCTACCTGATCTATGCGGCCGTTATCCTGCTGCTGATTGCGACGATCTTTCTGGCGCCCGACATCAAGGGGTCGCGCTCGTGGCTTGTCCTCGGGCCGTTGCGTGTGCAGCCGGCCGAATTTGCCAAGTTTGCCACCGCTTTGGCGATCGCCAAGTTGATGAGCTCGTACGGTTTCCGGCTGACGACGTTCAAGAATTTCGCCCTGACCCTGCTGTTTATCCTCTTCCCCATGGGCTGTATCCTGCTTCAGAAAGAGACGGGGTCGGCCTTGGTTTACCTGGCGTTCTTCCTGGTCTTGTACCGTGAGGGGATGACGGGGTATGTGCTGTTCGCCGGTATCTGTTCGGTCGCCTATTTTGTGCTGAGCATGAAGTATTCGGATGTCCTTGCCGGCATTACGCCGTTGGGGGAATGGATCGTCCTGTGCATCATCCAGGCGCTGACCATCGGACTGGTGGGGGTTGTGCGGAGAAACCGCCTGGCCGTTCAGATCCTGCTGGGGATATGCGCGGTAGCCTATCTTACGGCCTATATCGTCTCGCAGTTTCAGCCGGTGGATTATTCATGGGTCGCGCTGGGGCTGCTCGTTGTGACGTCGCTTTACCTGATCTATCTTTCCGTTCAGAATTGGGTATGGCATTATGTCCTGATTATGCTCTTTGCCATCGGGTCGGTCGGTTTCCTCTTTTCTGTCGATTATGTGTTTGACGAAGTCCTTGAGCCTCACCAGCAAATGCGTATCAAGGTCTCCCTCGGACTGGAAGACGACCCGGGCGGCGCGGGGTATAACGTCAACCAATCGAAGATCGCCATCGGGTCGGGCGGGCTGATGGGGAAAGGGTTCCTGAACGGCACACAGACGAAGCTCAAGTATGTCCCCGAACAGGATACCGATTTCATCTTTTGTACCGTAGGGGAGGAGAAAGGGTTTCTGGGCGCCTCCGTCGTATTGATTATGTTTGCGGTGTTTATTATCCGGCTGATCGTCCTGGCGGAGAAGCAGAAAAGTACCTTTGGGCGGGTCTACGGGTATGGCATCGCCTCTATCTTCTTCTTCCATTTAGTCATTAATATCGGGATGGTGATCGGGCTGACTCCCGTCATCGGTATCCCGCTGCCTTTCTTTAGCTATGGAGGCTCTTCGCTCTGGGGCTTTACTATCTTGCTCTTTATCTTTCTCCGGCTGGACGCCTCAAGGAAAGAGCGCTAACCTCACTCTCTCTTACCTGCCGGATTTCTCTACCCTGAGGCCGATCTCCTGTATGCCTTTCAGCGCGTCGTTTCTCATGCCTTGCCGGAACGCGAACGTATATTGCCCCTCGTGGGGGAAGAGGTAGTCCGTCCGTACCGGAAAGCCCGACTGGTAAAGCGAAATGCCATGCCCGTACCACTTGCCGGCGTCATCGGCCAGCATACATTCCAGCGTATCCCGCTGGATAGGCCCGACAGGCTTTTCTTCGCTGAAAAAGATCCACAAGTTTTGATAGGGATAGAGGTTGTTGTTCCTCACCTCGAACGTAATCGTATAGGGGACGGAGATATCCTCCACCTCAAAGGTGAAATAATACTCCCTGTCCTTTTCCCATAAGGTGTTCTCTATGACCTGGTACTGGTCGTAAATAGCCCTGTTCTCACACGAGAGGCAGAGACAACAACCGATGACCGCCAGCAGGAGTCCTTTAATTCTTATGCCTGACATTTGATGGAGACTTTTCATGGTTCACCCGTTTGTCGTTGGTTACTTTCTTCTTCTTTTTCTTCTTTTTGGACGTAGAATCGAACCGTGTCAGGCTCTCCTGCCCCAGGATATCGTGGGCGTCGCGTTTGGTGGGTTGCGGCTTGCTGTCCGTCTCCAACGTTTCGGGCTTCACCCCTTTCTTGTTCATGTTGATGATCTCGAATGCGCGTGTGGAGGAGATCGTGACCAGGTTGGCCGCGATCACCTTGTCGGTCGAATAGGTGATCTCACGCTTAAAGATATCCGTCTTGAAGTGGTGGTACGTCGTCTCTTTCGTCTCCAGCGTCACCTCGCGGGAGGGGAGGTGTTTGTGCGCTTCGACGTAGGCATCGACTTCGTAATTGATGCAGCATTTCAGTTTGGCGCACTGCCCGGCCAGCTTCTGCGGATTCATCGAAATGTCCTGATAACGGGCGGCGCCTGTCGCTACGGAGACGAAACCGGTCATCCAGCTCGAGCAGCACAACTCCCGTCCGCACGGCCCGATCCCCCCGATCCGCCCGGCCTCCTGGCGCGCCCCGATCTGTTTCATCTCGATACGTACCCGGAACGTATCCGCCAGCACTTTAATCAGTTGGCGGAAATCGACGCGCTCATCGGCGATATAATAGAAAATAGCCTTGTTGCCGTCCCCCTGGTATTCCACATCGCCGATCTTCATATTCAGGCCAAGCTCTTCGGCGATCTGGCGTGAACGGATCATTGTCGCATGCTCTTTCGCCTTGGCCTCTTCGTACTTTTCCAGGTCGGTCGCCTTGGCCTTGCGGTAGACCCGTTTGACCTCGACGCCCTCCGTGCGGGCATTGTTCTTTTTCATCTGCAGGAGCACCAGCCGTCCTGTTAGCGTCACCGTGCCTATATCATGCCCCGGGCTTGCTTCGACGGCCACCACATCCCCTTTATCCAAGGGGATTTTCGTACTGTTCAGGAAATACCCTTTCCGGGTATTCTTGAATTGAACCTCTACATAATCGGTTGCATTTTCTGCGTCGGGCACGTCGCACAACCAATCGTATGTATTGAGTTTGTTATTCTGTACCTTGCTACACCCTTTTTTGCCCATGCAGCAACAGCCTTTATTTAATTTAAAATCCATGTGTGATCCTTGTATAATTCGTCCATAATTACAATTCGTACAAAAATAGATAATAATTATGAGGCAACCATCAATATTATGTATCTTTACGGCATAGAATTTAAGATGAAAAGAATTTATGGCGACAATTGCACTGTTTTATGGCATAATTATTTCCATGTTTTACAAGGATAACAAGCAACACGCAGTCCCTCATATCCATGCAGATTATCAGGGGCAAGGCGTAGTCCTTTCGATCCCTGACGGGGATATTTTAGCGGGAGATTTCCCTGCCCGAAAACTAAAACTTGTGCGTGCGTGGATTGAAATTCACCACGAGGATTTATTGGCGGACTGGGAATTGGCTGTTAACGGCAAACCTGTTTTTACTATTGAACCTTTAAGATGAGAAAGCACGATGAATCCGAAAGTTATAAAAGTTCAGCCCGAACAGAATTATATACTGCGGCTCTGGTTTGCCAATGGCGAACGTAGGTGTTTTGATATGAAGCCCTACCTTGATTACGAGGTGTTTCAGGCATTGAAAGACCGGAAAATGTTTGATTCCGTAAGCCTGTTTTTAGGCAGCGTGACATGGCCTAATAACTCGGATCTGAGCTACGATACGCTGTATTTGGAGGGTACTCCCGCTTAGGTAATCACTTTATCTTGTGCTTTACCAATCATATAAAGGAATAGAAAAAAAATCAAAGAATGCTTTGCCGGATATGAGGATCATTCGGAAAGCGGAGATTCGACTTAGAGGTCATCTCCCCCCCAACGCATCAGAACAAGGATATGAGAGGATACATGCAAATTTGGGAAAGTATGCATCCTCTTCTCAAAAAGTATGCATCCTCTTTCGGAAAAGGGCGCACCCTGCCTATATTAATCCCAAACATGAATGCCCGGAGGGCATGATTTTCATAACCGCAGGTCAACGACCTGCGGGAGAAGGCAACCACACGAACACTGCCTGAAAGGCAGGACAATCTTTTAAGATATAAAACAGTCCTGCCTTTCAGGCAGTGCTTAGTGTGTGGTTGCCTGCCCGCAGGTCGTTGACCCTGCTTAGGTCTTATTTTTCTTCTTAAAATCCCATAGCTTTTTTTATTACTGCCATTTCTTTTTCTGAGGTCATCATTTTCAATAATTCAAATGCAACATTTGGAGCTGTCTCTGGAGAATAAGACGTAATAATATTACCATCAACTACTATTGGTTCGTTCACAACATTCACTCCAAATTCTTTCAGTTTTTTTTGCCAATAGCCGTTTTTTAAGTGATAAGTAGTTGCTTTCCGATTCTTAAGAACTCCACTTTTCCCCAAAGGAAATGCCCCAGAACAAATTGTCGCAATAATTTTACCTTTTGCATCAAATTCCCTAATTAATTCCAATAATCTTTCATCGTATGCTTCTTCATAAAAACCAAATTCCCCAAATCCACCAGGTATTGCTAAGGCGTCATATTCGTCAATGTTTATTTCTCTAATGGTTTTGTCTACTATTACAGGTACATTAAAAGCGCTTATAACTTTTTCGGTAAAGCCGCAAGTATCAACGAACAAATTATGTCCATAATCAACTCTGGCCCAACCAAGAACATCTATAAAAACACAAAATTCCATAGTCTCAAATGCCTTTGCCAGAAACACTAATACTTTCTTATTTTGCATACTTTTTTGTCTACAAACTTAGCAAATCTTTTCTTTGTCTTATTGGCTAAATGTTAAATGTTCTATTTTTCGGGAAAATAATTGATAAAATGCTTCCGTAATGATAGTGATAGTACTATCTTTATGCTGTCAGACAATAACAAGATGAAACGTTACAAAGTAAAAGAGGTCATCAAGCTTTTGGAAGCAGATGGATGGGAGTTGATGTATTGGCGTGGAGACCATAGGCAATTCAAACATGCAACAAAAAAAGGGAATGTAACAGTGAGAGGTAAACCAAGTGAAACATTGACACAAGAATTATTAAATAGTATTTGGCATCAAGCAGGGTGGAGATAAGACCCTGCACAAAAATGAATAATATGGAAAAAATTAATGTGCAAATAAGTTGGAGTGGCAATAATTATTGTGCTACTGCATCGGGAGAAAGAATAAACGGTTGCGTTATTACCACCAATAAAACGCTTGATGGTGTAAAAAAGGACTTCAAAGAGGCTTTTGAATTTCATATTGAAGGGTCGCTGCATAATGGAGATAGTATACCTGAATGGCTGTCAAAAGGAGAATATGAATTATACTTTGAATTTGATATATCAGCCTTGTTGCATAGCCTTGACCGCATTGTTACAAGAGCTGCGATTGCACGTGCATCCGGTATAAATGAACGTCAATTAGGGCATTATGCATCCGGATTTAGAAGTCCGCGCCCGCCGCAAAGAGAAAAAATTATTAATGCTATTCACGATATAGGGAGAGAACTTATTTTGGTTGTATAGCTTTTCTAATTCTTCAGATCGCATCCTTTGCACCCTGAGCAGGGGTTGCTTGTCCGTTTGGTGGTGAAAAAACGGCGGATTTTATAGCCGATGTAGGCTAATACCAGTATGCCTGTGATGATGAGCGCTATTTCTTGCCACATAGTATTTCCTCCTTTCTTTTATCAGGTGAGTAATCCGGTGAAAAAGAGGCCTGTCTGGTAGACCGTGAATGAGACGATCCAGGCAAGGGCGCACGTATAGACGATCACGAATAGCCCCCATTTCCACGAACGGGACTCTTTCGTGATGGCCGTAATGGTGGCTATGCACGGGAAATAGATCAGGACGAAAAGCATCAGGCTGAGCGCAACCAGAGGGGTGAATACCGGGCTACCGTCGGCAGCAACGTCCTGCTGGAGCCTTTCGGATATCGAATGAACCTCCTCGTCCGCCTTACCGGTATATAACACGCTGAGGGTGCTGACAACCACCTCTTTTGCCGCCATACCCGTTAGCAGGCTGATGCTGATTTTCCAATCGAAACCCAGTGGCGCCAAGGCCGGCTGAATGGTTCTCCCCAGCCGGCCGATATAGGAGTTCTCCTGCTGTTGGAGGGTATCCCCGGTATGCGTGCTGAGGGGGAAATAGCCCAGAAACCAGATCAGGATAGAGGCCACCAGGATGATGCCGCCCATTTTCCGCAGGTACTGCTTCCCCTTTTCCCACATGTGGATCAGGATCGACTTGACCGTCGGCATACGGTAGGGGGGAAGCTCCATCACAAAAGGCACATCTTCGTCCCTGAAAAGGAAGCGTTTGAACAGCCTGGCCATGACGACGGCCAGCAGTATGCCGGTAACATATAACGACAGCAACACCCAGCCCGCCTTTTGCGGAAAGAAAGCCCCGGCCAACAGGATATAGACCGGAAGCCGTGCGCTGCAACTCATCAGCGGGTTAATCAACATGGTGATCATCCGGCTGTTGCGGCTCTCGATGGTACGCGAAGCCATGATCGCCGGCACATTACAGCCAAAGCCCATAACCAGGGGGATAAAGGATTTCCCGTGCAGCCCCATCTTATGCATAATCTTGTCCATGATAAAGGCCGCCCGCGCCATATAGCCCGAATCTTCCATAAAAGAGATAAAGAGGTAGAGGATCAGGATATTCGGCAGAAAAACGATCACGCCGCCCACCCCGCCGATAATCCCGTCGATCAACAGGTCTTTGAACGGCCCCTCGGACATAGTACCGCGTATCAGGGTACCCGTCCACTCCACCAGACGCTCTATCCAGGCCATCGGGTATGCCCCCAGGCGGAAAGTGGCTTCAAACATCACCCACATAAAAAAGATAAAAATCGGAAAGCCCAGTACCTTGTTGGTGACGAAAAGGTCGATGATCTGCGTACTCCTTATCTCCTGCATCTTGCCGGGCGTATAGGTTTCGCGCAACGCGCCCGATATGAAGCCGTAACGGGCGTTCGTAAAGGCTGTTTCGCTGTCCTCCTGCAGGATATCCTCCACCTGGGCGATCTGCCCGTCGCATACGGCCTGTATCTTGTCCGCCCCCGGCAACGCGCCGGCAAAAGCCTCCATTTCCGGATCCCGCTCAAGCAGTTTGATGGCCATATACCGCTTGGAAAGGTCGTTTGAGATCGCCCCATGCTCTTTCAACGCCCGCTTGACGTTGGTGATCGCTTTCTCCAGGTCGTCGCCATAGTTGATGTGGATATGGCGTTTGACCGGCTCCCGCTCTTCATAGACATTGATCACATGATCAAACAGTTCCTTGATGCCGAACCCCGATTTGCTGATGGTCGGGACGATCGGTATGCCGATCATCTTCGCGAGCGACTGGTGGTCGAACGTATCCCCGCGCTTCTGCAGGGAGTCGTACATATTGAGGGCAATGACGATACAGGCGTCCATGTCAATGAGTTGGGTGGTCAGGTAGAGGTTGCGTTCGAGGTTTGAGGCATCGACGATATTGATGACGACATCCGGCTGCTCTTCGTTGAGGTGCTTGCGGACGTAGCGCTCTTCGGGCGAATAGGGCGACAGGGAATAGGTGCCCGGCAGGTCGACGATCCGGAACGTGTGCCCGTTTTGCCGGAATACCCCCTCCTTGGCATCTACCGTCACGCCGCTGTAGTTCCCCACATGTTCGTGCGCTCCGGAGGCATGGTTGAAGAATGTCGTTTTGCCGCTATTGGGATTGCCGACTAGTGCGACATTGATCGTCTTCCCCTTTTCCAGGGCAAGCGTGTGGAGGTCGTCGGCGGAGGGAAGCAGCACGGAGCCGGCCTGGTTTCCGGCCTTTTGCGTGGCGGGCGCCTCTTCCGGCCTTGCCGCAGGGATAACGTCAATAAGCGCCGCCTCGCTCCGGCGCAAGGAAACATCATACCCCATCACCTTGTAGTGGATAGGATCTTTCAGCGGGGCATTCTGTATCACGACAACCTCTTTGCCTCTGATAAACCCCATCTCGATAATGCGTTTGCGGAAACCGCCTCGCCCCATGACTTTGACAATAACGCCTTTCTCGCCCGTCTTAAGTTCCGATAATCTCATCGCTTGCTTTTATAATGTACAAAGATATGGCGAAATCCCGTCACATCACATACCTATTTGTAGGTATTGTTCAAAAAGCCCTCCAATTGACAAAATGTCAAAAAAGCCCCCCAAAGCCCCCCGCGATGCCCCTCCATTGACAAAATGTCAAAAATACCCCCTCAAAAACTCGAATTTTCAGCCGCAAATCTCCCCAAGAACAGGAAAAACGGCGAAAATGGAGAGAGTAATTTTGTCATCTTGTCAATAATTTAAGCCATTAAATATCTCAATGCTCTTGAATAACTTATTTATCTATCATTTGTCTGCAAATTAACAGAAATTGGCACAAAAATGACGATCTAAGCCTATGTGGAAAAAGAGAGAAAACACCCCATAAAAAGTATTGATTTAACGGAATTTTCTATAAGCCTAACTGATGTTAAGGATTCGACGGACTCATTTTCAGAAATGATGCTTATGTTTTCGGAAAAACATTGCATAGTTTTCGGAAAAACATAAGCATCATTTCGGGAAAGCATAAGCATCATTTCGGGAAAAACGCCTCTGTTTTTAGTGAACGAATGTAAATCCACCATCAAAACAGCCATAAAATTATAAAACACGCCCATTTTCGCCCCATTTTTCGCCCTTTTTTGAAACGTTAAAGATAGTAAAACCCCCTTTTTACATGACAAAGTGTAAGAATTTAACGATAATTAGTACGAAAAACAGCAGATCAGCCCCTCCTTTCTAAGGTGTTTTTGCTTTTTTTAAGCCGCTCAACCATTCCGATCATTGGTACTCTCCATATTTCAATGGATAAACAGTTGGAAATGACAGGAGTATCCGTCATTGCGAACGCAGTGAAGCAATCCAGGAGTGCGACACATAGACACACTGGATTGCTTCACTACGTTCGCAATGGCGTCACCTAAGCGTCAAGAAATAAGGGAAATAGAAAGGGTATTGTATTCCCAAAACGCTCCCACTCGCGCGGATTTGTAATTCGTGCGGATAGTATACTGGACGGGTATCGCCGAAATATCATATATATACTCGCATGGGTTACAAACCCGCGCGAGCGGGGGCAACCCCATCCGGGGTTATGGAGGTGGTGGGTATCTCCTTTACCCCGCTCTGCGCTCCGCTTGAACGGGGTTATTTAGAGGTAACGCCTACGGCGTAAAAGTTGCTATCAGTTATATTTCAGTCGATTATGTAATTCTCGTCATTATTAGTAGTGGTGTGATTATTTCAACCACTGCTCTATTATCTCTACCGCTTCAGGGTATTCTTCCCGATAGGATCTGTTTACGACTTTGTTGTATCTTGATTTCAGCGCATCAATGCTTGGTATATTCTCTGCATTTGTGACCTTTTGTTCCAGACGATAACG